>JASFTY010000061.1:0-12413 GCA_050050535.1 Gemmatimonadales bacterium
GCCTCGGGCTCGTGAGCCTTCTTCATGAACACCGGAGACTCGCGCGTGCCTTGTGAACCGCCGTATTCGGACCCGAACGTACGGTGGTGTGGGAGGTAGGGGCCGGTAACGCCCCTACCTACCCGATGGGAATCCCGGAATTCGCGAACCCCTGAGTCCCCCAATCCCTGAATCCCCGAACTCCCAAAATCGATATTGGTTATTCCTTTAGAATGGAACTCGGCGCCGCCTCAGGCGTAATAGGCTCGATTCAACGATTCTCAGCCAGGCAGCGTAAGGATCCGTCTCGGGGCGCGCGATCATGGACTGTGAAGAGTTTCTTTCGGGCTATTCTGATTTCCTCGACCGCCGGTTCGAGGAACACCCCATAGTCAGCTACTGCGATCACCTGCTCGAGTGCGCGAATTGCGCCGAGTACGACCGCGTGATGCGGCGCGGTCTCGAGTTGATCAGAGGGCTCGAGCCGCCGGAGGCTCGCCGCGCCGATCTTGCGCTTCGCGTGGGCGAGCGGGTCCGCGGCGCCGGCCCGGGCCCGGGACGGGGAGTGGAAGGCAGCCGGGCCGCCCGGGTGGCCGCCGTGGCTGCCCTGGCGCTGATCGCGGCCGGGTCGCTGGCGACGCTGGGCTCCCGGGGGATGGCGGAGCTACCGCCGGTGGTCGTGGAACCGTCGGCCGCTGACGAGCTTCCTTCGCTGTGGGGTCCGGCGCCCAAGTTCACGCCGGCGGTGAACCTTCTTCGAGTCCCCGACCTGACGGACGACCGCTTCCTCAGACTACCGCCGCAACGGTTCTCGCTGTTCCGCGCTCCGCTCAGGGCGTCGGGCCGCACGTCGTTCGAGGGTGTGGAGGCGGCGCCGGAGTAGGCTCTGCAACGGTGCGCCGAGTTGACACGTTTTGATTCTCCGTCCAATACTGTGGTATGGGCGAGCTGACCTACGACCAGCTCAGCGAGAGGATGGGCAAGGGTAAGCTGGGCGGGAGCTTCTTTCTCAAGACAGAGGACCCATTCCTTCGGGATGAAGCGATAGCTCTCCTGGCGGAGGCCCACTTGGCGGGTGGTTCCGCCGACTTCGATCTCGAGCAAGCGAGCGGCGACGACCTGGACGCGGCGGCCCTGGCGGCGATGCTTGGGACACCTCCCATGCTGTCGCAGTACCGGGTCGTGGTGATTCGCGGTGCCCAGGGGCTCTCACCCAAGGCACGGTCTGTGGTTGAGGAGACTGTACGCCGCGAGGTGCCGAACCGAGTGCTGGTGGTCGCAGCGGAAGTCCCGCGTGGCTCGAAGGCGAAGTTCTATGATGTACTTCGCCGCCACTGCATGACGACCACGCTGCGGGCGCCGGGCACCTCGGAGTTGCCCGGCTGGCTGGCGAGGCGGGCAAAATCAGCTCACGGGGTGGACCTGGAGATGCCGGCGGCGCAGTTGCTCGCCGCGGGCATAGGGAGTCGTCTGGGCGTGCTGGCGCAGGAGCTGGAGAAGCTCGTCAGTTACGTCGAGCCGGCGAAGAAGATCGGGCTGACCGAGGTAAGGGATGCAGTCGGCGCGTTGCCGCAAGTCGATCGCTGGAGCTGGATCGACAAGGTGGCGGAGCGC
This sequence comes from Gemmatimonadales bacterium, assembly GCA_050050535.1. Lineage (GTDB taxonomy): Bacteria > Gemmatimonadota > Gemmatimonadetes > Palauibacterales > KS3-K002. Next base: position 1,594 of record JASFTY010000061.1, read on the forward strand.
CGCATCGCCTCGGCGGTGGTGGAGCTGCCGGCGCTGCTCGACTCGGGTGAGAGCTCGGTCGGGCTCATCGGTTGGCTCTCCGAGTCGCTGGTCCGGGTCGGTCTGGCACGCATGGGTGAGAATGCGCTGGTAAGTGTGCTGAAGCGGGACGGGAGCTATCGTAACCTCGCATGGAAAGTACGCACGTACGTGCGGCAGGCGCGTCACTGGAGCGAAGCGGGGATCGCTGCAGCTCTCGCCGAGCTGCTGCGGGCCGATCGGCTGATCAAGGCAGGTGGTCTGTCCGAGCGCGCGGCGTTGGAAGAAGCGCTCCTCAGGATCGGCAGCGGGGACGGCTCCGGGGCGAAACAGGCTGCCGGTACAGGAGGAAGAGGTGGGAGATCGTGGCGGTAACTAGGCTGAGGGTCGTGCGCTGGGCGGCGACGTGCGCGGCGCTCGCCGGGCACTGCATTCTGGTGCCGGTGGGGTCGGCGATGGCGCAGCAAGAGTCACTCCTCGATCAGGCCGAGCGCCTGGCGGACCGTGGCGCGGTGCGAGAAGCGCGCCAGGCGCTGGTCCGTTGGGAGAGCGACTTCGGGGGATCGGCGCCCCTGGAGCAGCGGGCACGGGCCTGGTTCCTGGCGGGCCGCCTGGCAGAAGATGGCGAGGAGGCCGAGCTCAGCTACCTGCGTGTGATCATCGAGGGGTCGACGACACCCTACGCGGATGACGCGCTGCTGCGTCTCGCCCAGTACAAGTACGCCGAGGGCGAATTCGCCAAGGTCGTGGAGTACCTGGGGCGGCTGCGGCGCGACTATCCGACGAGCGAGCACGGCCCCGAGGCGTTGCTCTGGATCAGCCGGGCGGCGCGGCAGATGGGTGATACGCACCGCGCCTGCGCAGCTGCCGAACAGGGGCTGGCCGAGCTGACGCCCGGCGACACGCTGTTGGAACAGTCCTTCCGCGAGGAGCAGTCGCGGTGCAGTGCGGCCGAGCGCACCTACACCGTACAGGTCGCCGCGTTCAGGGACCAGGCAGCGGCGCAAAGCCTCGCCCGCGAGCTGCTGGTCGCCGGCTACGACGCCTGGGTGGTCAGCGGGGGCGCGGATGATCCGATTTACCGGGTGCGGGTCGGGCGTGGGCTGCTCGAGGCGGAAGCTCAGTCGCTGGCCGAGCGGCTGGCCGGGGAGGGATACTCGCCGTTCCTGGTCTCCCAGCCGGAGCGGATCGGAGGATAGCGCAGCTGTGCAGTCAGACCGCGGTCCGAACACGCCGTTGATGCGGCAGTACCTGGAGATGAAGGGTCGCTATCCCGACGCGATCCTCTTCTTTCAGGTCGGCGACTTCTACGAGATGTTCTTCGAGGACGCCGAGGAGGCATCCCGACTCCTCAATCTCACCCTCACATCCCGGAACAACGGTGAGGCGGCACGGGTCCCGCTCGCCGGCGTGCCTATCAAAGCCGCCCAGGAGTACGTGCAGCGGCTGATCAGGCTGGGACGCCGTGTGGCGATATGCCAGCAGGTCGAGGACGCCTCTCAGGCGCGGGGCGTAGTGCGGCGCGAGGTCGTCGAGACGGTAACACCAGGCGCCGTCTTCTCCGACGCGCTGCTCGAGGCCGGCCAGTACAACTTCCTCGCCGCTGTCGCCGGGGCGGTTGGGGCAGAGACCGTTGGACTGGCGTGGGCGGATATCTCGACCGGCGAGTTCTTCTGCACCGCCACCCCTCGCCCGCAGCTGGCCTCCGAGCTCGACCGGATAGATGCGCGCGAGATCCTACTCCCCGGCTCCTGGGAGCTGGACCCCGGCGCGCAGGCAAGGGACCTGTCAGAGCGGCCGGTGACGTACCGGGACGACTGGAGCTTCGATTCGGAGATCGCCGGTGAGAAGATCTGCCGGCACTTCCGGATCGCCAGCCTGGCCAGCCTCGGCTTGAGCGAGCCGGGGGACGAGCCGGCGGTCCAGGCGGCGGGTGCCCTGCTCGGCTACCTGCTCGAGGTGCAGCCCGGTGGTGGCGGCCAGTTGCGGCCGCCCAGGCCGGAGCGCGGTGACGCCGCGCTGTACATGGACGAAATGACGCGGCGCAACCTGGAGCTGGTGCGCCCGCTCCGACCCGAGCTTGGCGGGACCACGCTGTTCGACGTGATCGACGGTACGCTCACTCCGATGGGGACCCGTCTCTTGCGTTCCTGGCTGCTGCGACCCCTGGCCGATCCGGACGGTATCAGCCGTCGCCTCGACGCGGTCGGAGAGCTGAGAGAGGAGGGCTCACGACGCAGGCGTGTGCGCGAGTCCCTGCGGGCGGTACGCGACTTGGCCAGACTGGCCGGCAAGGCCGGTGCCCAGCGCGCGAATCCCCGCGACCTGCTCGCCCTCGCCGAGTCGCTGCGCCGCATCCCGACCGTCCTCGAGGCGCTGGGCGAGCCGCGCAGCCGCGAGCTGGCCGACGCCTGCGACGGTTTCGATCCGGCGGCCGACGTTGTCGAGCTGATCGAGCGGGCCATCGATCCCGAGGCGCCGGCCAACGTGGCGGACGGCGGCGTGGTGCGGGCCGGTTATTCGGCTGAGCTGGATGAGCTGCGGTCGATACGCGATGGTGCGGTGGGCTGGATCGCGGAGCTGCAGGGACGCGAGCGTGAGCGGACGGGGATCGGTTCGCTCAAGGTCGGATACAACCGCGTCTTCGGCTACTACATAGAGGTGACCAAGCCGAACCTTCACAAAGCACCCGATGACTACGAACGGCGACAGACGCTGACCAACGCCGAGCGGTTCGCCACACCCGAGCTAAAAGAATGGGAGTCGAAGGTACTGGGTGCCGAGGAGCGCATCGGCGATCTCGAGCAGCGGCTGTTCCGCGGAGTGCGGGACTCGGTGGGCGGCGAAGTCGAGCGCGTGCTCGACGCGGCGCGGCGTATCGCGCTCATCGATGTCTACGCGTCGCTCGCCTACACTGCGCACCGCAACGGCTACGCGCGACCGCAGGTCGACACCGAGGACCGCATCGATATCCGAGCCGGCAGGCATCCAGTTGTCGAGTGCACGATGCCGCGCGAGCAATTCGTGCCCAACGATATCCGGCTCGATGGTAACGAGCGTGTGATCATACTTACCGGCCCGAACATGGCCGGTAAGTCGACGATCCTCCGGCAAGTCGGCCTCATCACGCTAATGGCCCAGGTCGGGTCCTTCGTACCGGCCGATTCGGCTGAGATCGGAGTGACCGACCGCATCTTCACACGGGTCGGCGCCTCCGACAGCCTGGCGCAGGGACATAGCACGTTCATGGTCGAGATGATCGAGACGGCGGCGATTCTGAACGGCGCGACCGACCGCAGCCTGGTGCTGCTCGACGAGATCGGGCGCGGCACATCCACGTACGACGGTGTCTCGATCGCCTGGTCGGTCACCGAGCACATCCACGAGCGCATCGGCGCCAAGACGGTCTTCGCTACCCACTACCACGAACTGACTCAGATCGCGGATCTGCTGCCGGCCGCCGCCGCCTACAACGTGGCCGTCAAGGAGGTGGGAGACGATATCGTCTTCCTGCGACGCCTCGAGCCGGGCGGTGCCGACCGCTCGTACGGTGTACAGGTGGCGCGACTCGCCGGACTGCCGGTCGAGGTCATCGACCGGGCGCGGCAGATCCTGCACGACCTCGAGGGCGTGGAGGTCGACTCGAGACCTCGGTTGGCCCGCCGTGGGCGGCTACCCCGCTCGGCGGACCGCTCGCAGCTGTCCCTCTTCCAGGAGCCCGAAAGTCTCGTCCTCGAGAGGCTGCGCAACCTCGCGCCGGAGGAGATGACGCCGCTGGAAGCTCTCGCTCTCTTGACGGAGCTCAAGCGACAGGCTGAAGGTCCATGAAGCGCACCCTGGCGGTTGGGCTGGTCGTAGCGACGGCGGCCGTAGGCTACGCGGTGGCGAGTCAGGTCCTGGGGATCGGCGGCCTCCTCGACCGCGTGCGCGGCGGCCAGCCCCTGCCGACGCTGCAGAGCCGTGAGCTGCCATTCCGCTACCCGGTACGGCTATGGCGCGACGGTGTCGAAGGCGAGGTCCTGCTCAGGATACATGTCACGGCTCTGGGCACCGTGGACTCTGTCGAGCTCGCACAGTCGAGTGGTCACGCCGCGCTCGATTCCATCGCCCTGCACGGCGCGCTACAGTTGAGGTACGACCCGGCCACCGAGGGCGAGCAGCCCGTCGCCGTATGGGCTACGTTACCCGTTCGCTTCACCCGAAGCACCGTGACAGGCACGACAGAGGCCAGGTGACGACTTCAGGCGCTGGCGAAGACCGTCGCTTCGAGATCTGCAAAGACGACGGGATGCAAGAGAACCGTTTGCTCGAGGGCGGTCCGTGAAGATCGCCGTATTGATGGGAGGTACCAGCGCCGAGCGCGATGTGTCGCTGGCGACAGGCAGCGAGATCGCGAAGGCGCTCCAGGCGCGCGGCCACCAGGTCGTGGCGATCGACGCCGCCGGCGGCCGGCCCATCGCTCTGGCCGGAGCGGAAGAGCCGGCGGCCACGGCGATCGGCAGCGAGCCGCCCGACCAGGGCGAGCTGGTGCGCCTGATGAGCGGCTCGCTCGTGCGCCGGCTGGAGGAGGTGCCGGAGCTGGCCGATACCGAGGTCGTTTTCGTCGCGCTGCACGGCGGCGCCGGCGAGGACGGCCGCGTACAGGCGCTGCTCGACCTCGTCGGGATCCCCTACACGGGCAGCGGGCTGCTGGGCAGCGCCCTGGCGATGGACAAGCTGGTCACCAAGGACCTCTTCGTCAGTGCTGGTATCCCGACCCCTCCCTGGCTCGTGGGACCGGTGAGCCAGGCGGAGGTCGAGGAAGCGCTGGGCGGCTTTCCGGTAGTGGTCAAGCCTTCGCAGGAAGGGTCCACCGTCGGCGTGAGCGTTGTCAGGGAACCGGATGACTTGGCCGCAGCGATCGAAGCGGCAGGCCGCTTTCAGGGGCCGGTGCTCATCGAGCGCTTCATCCCCGGGCGCGAGCTGGCGGTGGGCGTCCTGGGTGACGAGGCGCTGCCTATCGTCGAGATCCGCCCCAAGCACGAGATCTACGACTACGAGTGCAAGTACACGAAAGGCATGTCGGAGTACGAGGTCCCGGCGCCGATCGGTGAGGCGTCCACCCGAGACGTCCAGGACCTGGCGATGCGCGCCCACCGTGTGCTTCGACTCTCCGCCTACAGCCGCGTCGACTTCCGCCTCGACGAGAACGACGCTCCCTGGTGTCTCGAGGCCAACTCGCTACCCGGCATGACCGCCACCAGCCTGCTGCCCAAGGCGGCGCGGGCCGTCGGCGTGCCGTTCGAGGAGCTCTGCGAGGGGATCGTCCGCCTGGCGCTGCAGGCCGGGCACCCGACTGGAACCCGGCGCGACGGTCGGGGTTAGGTAGGTGAGGTGCCTATGAACACAGGACGCGGCAGGTGAGCAGGTACGGGTCGATGAGCCCGGGGGGGCTCAGGTTCGCCTATCGGATGACGCCGTGGGTGAAACGTCTGATCATCGCCAACGCTGCGTTCTGGCTGTTGACCTGGACAGGTCTGATTCCGCTCGAGCTGGCCGTCGAGTACCTCGGTTTCACCGCCTCGCAAGCCTACAAAGAGCCCTGGACGATCGTCACCTACATGTTCGTCCACGGCGGCTTCTTTCACGTCTTCATCAACATGCTGATGCTGTTCTTCTTCGGGCCGCCGCTCGAGGAACGATGGGGCGGGAAGGAGTTCTTGAAGTACTACGCGATCTGTGGTGTCGCCGGCGCGCTGTTCAATGTCGGTGCGATGGCCTTCGGCCTCGGTACCGGGACCATCCCGATCGTCGGCGCCTCCGGCGCCGTCTACGGCGTCATGTTGGCCTACGCTCTGAACTGGCCGAACAGCCTCGTCTGGATCTACGCCATATTCCCCATCAAGGTGAAGTACCTGGTCATGATCCTCGGGGCGATGACTTTCTTCTCCGCCTTCGGTGGGGCCACCGACGGAATAGCCCACTTCGCTCACCTGGGCGGCCTCGTCGTCGGCTACGTCTACCTCAAGAAGGGCTGGCAGCTCGGGGTGCACCTGGAGGCCTGGAAGAAGCGGCTGCACAAGCGGAAGCTCAAGGTGGTTCAGGGCGGACGCGGAGGCCGGAGTCGCCCCGCCCCGGCCGATGAGGAGGCCCGCATCCTGGAGGTGGTCGATAAGCTGCTGGACAAGATCGCTGCCAGCGGCCTCGAGTCCCTCACTCCCGAGGAGCGCCGCTTCCTGGACGAAGTCTCGCGGCGCCGTCAGGCACAGCACGAGGTCCGCCACTAGCGATTCGGCGATTTGCGGAGGTAGGGAGTCCGTCCCCGAAGCTCCCGTATTCCACGGGCTCCACGGATCCCACGGTCTCGCCATTCCGCGTCCCGGAACCCCCGATTCGCTTCTGAATCCCTGAATTCCCGGATCCCCGAATCCCCAACTCTCTTGACTCTCCGCGCCGCCGAAAATACGATTCCGGCCCGATCCACAATCCAGTTCACTGAGGGAGGCGGCAGTTGTCAGCCACGAGCTTCACCACCGATGCGATCCGTAACGTCGTGTTCCTCGGACACGGCAGCACAGGCAAGACCACGCTGGTCGACGCGATGTGCTATTCGACTGGTGCGACGACCCGCAAGGGCTCGGTTACCGAGGGCACGGCGATCACCGATTTCACGCCGGAGGAGAGGGACCAGGGGATCTCGGTCAGCACGGCGGTAGCGCACGCCATTTGGCGGGACGTCAAGATCAATCTGATCGATACGCCGGGCTACCTCGATTTCGCGGGCGACGCGAAGGCGGGGGTCCGGGTCGCGGACGGCGCCGCGATTCTCGTCGATGCGACGGCCGGCGTCCTGGTCGGGACCGAGAACAGCTGGGAATGGTGCGAGGAGCGCGGAGTTCCGCGGATTTTCGTCATCTCCATGATGGATAAGGAGAACGCGAACTTCGACGCGGTGATGGGCGAACTGCGCGAGGAATTCTCCAAGGATGTCGTCCCGCTCGAGGTCCCCATCGGGTCCGGTGACGGATTCAAGGGCGTCATCGACCTGCTCTCCGGCCGCGCCCGCATCTTCGACGCCAAGTCGAACAAGGGCGAATACAAGGAAGAGGACATCCCGGCCGAGCTGAAGGATGCGTGCAGCGTCGCCTATCAGGAGCTAGTCGAGGCGATCGCGGCCACCGACGACGCGCTGATGGAAGAGTACTTCGAAAAAGAGACGATCGAGCCGGCCCGGGCGGCCGAGGTGCTGAAAGCCGCGATGAAGTCCGGCTTGATCTATCCCGTAGTCTGTGCGGCGCCCGAGCGCGGCTACGGCGCGCGCGGCCTATTGGAGCGCATCATCGAGATCATGCCGAGCCCGGCGGAGGCCGTGCACGAAACGGCAACCGAGGATGGCGCCGAGGTCGAGCTGCGGGCCAGCGACGACGGACCGCTCGCCGCGCTCGTCTTCAAGACCACCTCGGAGCCCCACGTCGGCGAGCTCTCCTACTTCCGGGTCTTCTCCGGCTCGATCGAGGCCGGCGCATCGGCGACGAACGCCGCGCGGGGGGGCTCCGAGAAGCTCGGCCACCCGGGTGTGCCGCAGGGGAAGGATCGGACCGAGGTCACCAAGATCCACGCCGGCGACATCGGGGTCGTCGCGAAGCTGCGGGACACGCACACCGGTGACACGCTGGCCGCCGACGGCCGGTCGCTGGTGCTCGACGGGATCGCCTTCCCCGATGCCGATATCTCCATCGCGGTCAAGCCCGCCACGCGTGGCGATGAGGACAAAGTCTCCACCGGCCTGCACAAGATCCACGAGGAAGACCCTACCTTCACTGCCGCCTACGACCCCGAGCTCGGCCAGACCATCGCCCGCGGACTCGGCGAGATGCACCTGGAGCTGGCAATCAAACGGCTCAAGCGACGATTCGGCGTCGATGTCGACACGGAGCCGCCGCGCATCCCGTACCGCGAGACTTTCACCAAGACGGCTGAGGGACAGGGCCGCTACAAGAAGCAGACGGGCGGCCGCGGCCAGTACGGCGACTGCTGGGTCCGGCTGGGCCCGTTGCCGCCCGGTAGCGGCTACCAGTTCAAGGACTCGGTCGTCGGCGGCGTCATCCCGGGCAAGTTCGTGCCTTCCGTCGACAAGGGTGTGCAGGAGGCGGCACAGAAGGGCGTCGTCGCTGGCTATCACGTCGTCGATTTTCAGGCCGAGGTCTACGACGGGTCGCACCACTCCGTCGACTCCTCCGATATCGCCTTCAAGGTCGCCGGCTCGCTCGCCTTCAAGATGGTGGCGCCCCAGGCCGGCCCGATCCTGCTCGAACCGATCTACGAGGTCGAGGTCACCGTCCCCGACGAGTACATGGGTGACGTGATGGGCGACCTCAACCAGCGGCGCGGTAAGATCCTCGGGATGGAACAGAAAGGCAAAAAACAGGTCGTCAAAGCCCAGGTCCCGCTGAACGAGTTGCACCGCTACTCGTCGACCCTGCGCTCCATCACTCAGGGACGCGGAAGCTACAAGATGAACTTCTTCGCTTACGAGCAGGCACCGCCCAACATCGTCGAGAAGGTCAAGCAGGAAGCGGCTGCTCGGGAGGAGGAGGAGAAGAAGTAGGACGGTAAGCAGTATGCGGTGTGCGGTGTACAGTGATTGGCCGATGGCGAACTCCGCACACGGCAAACCGCATACCGCACACCGAATTGATCAGCCCTGCCTCGACCCCTATCTTTCCGGGTGTTGAAGGTCTAGCCACAAGAGGAAGGAGAGAATGGCCGGCCACAGCAAGTGGTCGCAGATCAAGCGCAAGAAAGCGGCCGAGGACAGTAAGCGCGGCAAGCTCTTCGGCAGGCTGATCCGCGAGATCACCGTGGCCGCCCGGGAAGGCGGCGGCGATCCCGAGGGCAACCCGTGGCTGCGGACGGCGATAGACAACGCCAAAGCGGCCAACATGCCGAAGGACAACATCGAGAAGGCGATCCTGCGGGGCACGGGAGAGCTGCCGGGCGCGTCGTTCCAGGAGGCCACCTACGAGGTCTACGGGCCGGGCGGCGTGGCGATTCTGGTGCAGGCCGTGACCGACAACACGAACCGGACGGTGGCCGCGATTCGACACGCGGTCGAACGACACGGCGGCAGCATGGGCAGCTCCGGGTCGGTGGCGTGGAACTTCGATCGGGTGGGCCAGCTGTTGGTCGACGCGAACCGCTACGATGAGGAGGCCGCCCTGGAGGCGGCACTCAACGCCGGGGCTGAGGACATGGAGAGTGAGAGCGACACTTACGTGGTGACGACCAGCCCCACCGACTTCCACGCCGTTCGCGACGCGCTCCACGGTCACGGGATCGAGATCGCCGAAGCTCGCCTCGTCCTGTCTCCCAAGGCCACGGTCCGAGTGGAGGGCCGTGAGGCCGAGAAGCTGATCGCTCTGCTGGAAGCGCTCGAGGACCAGGACGACGTGCAGCAGGTGTACTCGAACCTCGATATCGACGAAGCTCTGCTCGCGGAGCTGGCCGGGGCCGGTCAGTAGCCGGGCCGTCCGATGATCGTCTTGGGCGTTGACCCCGGCACTCGGATCACCGGGTACGGTGTCGTCGCTCGGACGGAAGATCTGAGCCCCAGGCTGGTCGAGTGTGGCGCGATTCGGCCGAGAGCGAACACGCCCCTGGCCGAGCGGTTGCTCGAGATCTTCGAAGGTGTCACGGAGGTGATCGAGCGCACGCGCCCCGACGTTCTGTGCGTCGAGGGCGTTTTCTATGGGCGCAACGTGCGGACCACGGTGATCTTGGGACACGCGCGCAGCGCTGTCCTGTTGGCGGCGGCCGTCTGCCGCTTGCCGGTCGTCGAGTACGCGCCCGCGGAGGTGAAGAACGCGGTGGTCGGAACCGGTAAGGCGGGAAAGGACCAGGTGGCCTTCATGGTGCAGAAGCACCTCTCGCTTGCCGAGCCGCCGGCACCGGCCGATGCCGCCGACGGCGTGGCTCTCGCCCTCTGCCACCTGTTCGGAGACAGGCGGATGGCTAAATCGGCTCGGCTTCACAGAGGGTCAGGAAGGAAACACGGTGATTAGCCGCGTCCGCGGGACCTTGGTTCGCAAGGAGATCGATCGCGTGGAGATCGCCACACCCGGTGGCGTGACCTACGAGCTGCTGATCCCGGCGTCGCTGTTCGAGACGCTTCCGCGCGTCGGGCGCGAGGTCGAGCTGCACGCGGCGCTCGTCGGCCGTGAGGACGGGCTCGACCTCTTCGGCTTCCCCGGCGAGCTGGAGCGGCTGCTCTTCGCGAAACTGACCTCGGCGTCGGGCGTTGGGCCCCGGTTGGCTCTGACCATGTTGGCCGCGATGAGCGCGACCCAGCTTGTCGAGGCGATCAGGGGCAGGGATCTTGGCCGGTTGCAGACAATCAACGGCGTGGGTCGTAAGAAAGCGGAACGGATAGCATTGGAGCTAGGCGACAAGCTGGAAGACGTATTGCCGGCCGCGATCGAGGCGGAGCCCGAGACGGTTCGCGTCGAGCCTGCTGTGTCGGCGCTCCTGGCGCTCGGGTACTCGCGGGCCGAGGCGGAGGGTGCAGTGCGCAACGTGCTGAAGTCGCGTGACGGGGCTGAGCGCGATGTCGAGAGCTTGGTGAGGGAGGCGCTGGCGGGACTATTATGACCACGGAGATCACCACGCCGAGACAGCTGGACGGCGAGGGCGTGAGCGAGGCGGCGCTGCGGCCAGGGCGGATGGCCGAATTCGTCGGGCAGGAGAAAGTCAAGGAGAGCCTGTCTATCTACGTCGAGGCGGCGCTCAAGCGGGGGGAACCGCTCGATCACACGCTCTTCTATGGA
>JASFTY010000062.1:0-12255 GCA_050050535.1 Gemmatimonadales bacterium
CTACCTATTCGACGGCCAGTTAGATGCTGTGATTCGCCAACATCGTGTCACGCAGGAGCTCGCCCCAGGAATGGTCTATCACGACTCGATGGTGGGTCGGGCTCTCAGTGAGCTAGGGCGATACGAGGAGGCGATAGACGCCTTCGAGACCGCCGAGCGGACCCTGGGCAGGCCCTCCACCGGCAAAGGCATCACGTTGGCGAGGATGGGTCGGAAAGAAGAGGCTCTGGAGATCGCTAGGAGGCTGGAACAAGTCGCGGCGAAGACCTACATCATGCCGGAACTGATGGCCGAGCTGTACGCGGCCTGCGGCGAGAAGGACCGTGCCTTTGATTGGCTGAGGCGCGGGTTGGATGCGCGGTCGGCCGGTGTTGAGGGACTTCGCTGGCTTAGGGGACTCGAATCGCTTCACGACGATCCTCGGTTTCAGGACATCTTGAAAAGGGTAGGCCTCGTGAACTCGTGAGCGCGCCATGGCTTTCCACTTAGGTAGCTTCCTGGATGAACTGAAGCGCCGCAAGGTCTACCGGGTGGTGGTGGTCTACGCCGCGGTCGCCTTCGTCATCTGGCAGGCGGCGGACTTCGCGCTTCCGGCACTGAGACTCCCTGACTGGGTGTCGACCCTGGTCGTGGTGCTGACGCTCATCGGCTTCCCCATCGCACTCGTCCTCGCCTGGGCGTTCGAGATCACGCCCGAGGGAGTGAAGCGGACCGAGTCGCTGGCAGCGGAAGGCGAGCCTGCCGGCGCTCACCGCCGACTGGCCCCGCTCGCTCTGGCTACGGTCGTCCTCATCGTCGTCGCGGTGGGTGCCTGGTGGGTGACCGGCCGGTACTCGGGCCCGCGAGTCGAGCGTGCGCCGACCGCCATCGCCGTCCTCCCGTTCTCGGTTCACGGCGGCGAGGAGTTCGCCTATCTAAGCAGCGGCATGGTGGACCTGCTGAGCCGCAAGCTGGATGGCGCCGGCGAGTATCGGAAGATCGACCCCCACACGCTGCTCGGGTTCGTGGGGCGCGAGGGCTACACGACTCTGGGTCCCGACGAGGGGCGCGTGGTGGCGGAGCGATTCGGGGCCGGGCTCTACGTCCTGGGTAACGTCGTCGAGGCGGGCGGCCGTCTCGAGGTCAGCGCCACCCTGTACGACGATGCCGGGGACGTGGAAGTCGAGGCGGCGGCGACGGCGGCCGACGAGTCGGAGATCTTCGACGTCGTGGACGAGCTCGCCCGCCAGCTGCTGGCCCAGGAATTCGCGGCGCGCGGCGAGCGGCTCACCGGGGTCGCGGCGTTGACGACGAGTTCCGTCACGGCCTTCAAAGCGTACGTGGAAGGCGAGACGGCGTTCAGACGCGGCGACCACCTGTACAGCCTGGAGGCGCTAGGTCGGGCCGTGGCAGCGGACACGGGGTTTGCGCTTGCCTACTACTGGCGCGCAATCGCGGCCGCCTACGTGTTGGATTTCAAGCTCACTCGCCAAGAAATCGGCCGCGCGCTCGATCATCGTGAGCGATTGGGCGAGCATGAGCGGCACATCGTCGATGCACTCGCGGCGTGGCTGCGGGGAGAGGCGGAGGAGCCGGAGCGGCTGCTGCGGGCCGTCGTTCGTGCTTACCCCGAGGACATAGCCGCCTGGTACCTGATCGGCGAAACGCTTTACCATCACAATCCGCTTCGGGGACGCCGGATCACCGAGTCACGCGAGGCATGGAATCGGGTATTGGCGGTGGACCCGGATCATGTCGGCGCGCTCGAGCACCTGTGGTCGTTCGCCGCGGTGAAGGCGACCATGGCGGACACGTCTGCCGCGATCCTCGACTCGCTGGCCGAGCGCTACCTGGCCGTCGACCCGGACGGCCCGCGGGCGCTGATGATAAGCGCCGTGCAGGCCGCCGCCCACGATGATTCGGTCGCTCAAAGGGGGTTGCTGGCTGAGGGCGCGGGCGCGATCGACGCCATGGTCTTCAACACGGCGTGGCCGCTCGCGGTCGTCACCAGCGACCATTCCTATGCGATGCAGTTCGCGGGTCTGCTGACCGAGCCCGACTATCCGGCTGGAATACGCGCGCTGGGTCACGTGTACCGGGCCTACATCGAGCTGTCGCGCGGGCGCAGGGCGGCGGCCGCGCAGGAGCTGGAAGCGGCGGCGCGGTTCGATCCTGTCGCCGCCCTCGAGAACCGGGCTTTCTTTGCCGCGGCGCCCTTCCTGCCGGTATCTCGGGAGGAGCTCGAGGAAGTGCTCATGATGTTCCGTGAGCCGCGGCGCGACGCCGATTCGACAGTGGCCCTCGGGTCGTTCCTGACCCCGCACCGCGGCTTCCACGAATCGCTGCTCACTTACCTGACGGGAATCGTATATGCACGGCTGGGAGAAGCCGGCGCTGCGCTCGAGTCTGCGGTGCGGCTCGAGGCGGACGCGGGTCCGGAGTTGGCTCCTGCGACACCAGGCGACCTGGCAAAAGGGATCCGGGCCAGGATCGCGTGGGAGCGGGGGGATCCTGCCGAGACGGTTCGGATCCTGGAACAGGCCCGGATGGTGGTGCCGACGGACCTGACCTGGGCCTCGCCGTTCTTCTCACACGGTCACGAGCGACTTCTGCGCGCGGAGTCGCTCAAGTCGCTCGGGCGCGATGAGGAAGCGCTCGGCTGGTTCAGCTCGTTGCCCGGAATGCTTTCGCCTTTCGATCTGATCTACATGGCGCCGGCGCATTTCAGCCAGGCCGAGATCCATGAGCGGCTCGGCCGGCTGGAGGAGGCGGAAGCTCGCTATGCCCGGGTCGTCGAGCTCTGGCGGGACTGCGACCCGGAGCTGCGGCCGCTGGTCGAGGAAGCCGAGCGACGGCTGGCGGCGCTGGCCGATCAGCGCTAGGACATCCCGGAGGCGAAGTGGCAGAGGCGGTCGGCTGCTCCGGGCACCACCGTCGGAGCCCGGAGCAGCCGAATCCGCTCGCGTTAGAGCGAAGCACGAATCAGTGGGTCGAGACCAGCGCCAGCCGGTGATCGTCCTCTGCTCGACGGCGGATGGTCTCCAGTGTGGAGGCCCAGGTGCTCTTGACGCGTCGTTCCACCATGAGGCGCATGATCCCCTCGGCCGCATTGTCGAACAGCAGGTGTACGTAGTAGACCAGGTACGTGCCGCTCTGCGGGTCCTGCCCCGAGCTGGGAGTCAGTGAGGCGATCCTGACGCCGGCCTGCAGGTAGTGGTTCGCGTAGATCTGCTTCATGGCGATCGCGGCGCTCGCTGGTCCAGCGCCGGGTCGGCGAACGACGGTCATGTGATTGAGGCTGGTGATCGGTCGCACGCCTACGTCTTCGACCATCCAATAGAATACATCCTCGGGGCCTCGAGTCTGCGGTTGGTGGAGGTCCGCCGGATGGTTCCCCGGGCTCGCGTCGCCATCCAGGAGCCAACGCGAGTCTTCCTGCAAGGTCCGGAAGCCCTCCGCAGCACTGAGCGGTTCGGGTTTGTCGTGGTAGGTTGGCAGCCCGGCATCGCCGGCGCTCACGTACGAGTCGATATAGCCTACGAGCTGCTCGGTGATGATCGCTGCGGCCTGGCTTCGTGCATCGGGCTGCGACCAGTCTACGGCGGCGCGGATCTCCTCGATCGCATCGCCGGGCAGCTTCAGTCCGCAGTCGCCGACCTCACAGTCTTCCAGCGCATCGATGTCGTCTTCGTCGAACCTCAGGCCGTACAGGTCGTCGAGACTCGGCGTGTCGCTGAAGGTTCCGACCTGTCTGACGATGTCGATATCGGAGAAGAAGCTCTCGACATCGCTGAACCGTTCGACGATGAAGTCGATTGGCGCGTTGATGCGTACGATACCGAGTGCCGCGACTTCACGCTCGCTGCTCACGTCCAAGATCTTGGTCACGACGCGGCCCTCTTCTATCGACCTTCGGTCCCGGCGACCGAGTTGCAGGCGGTCTCCGGGCAGCTCGAGTGACTGCGGCTGTGCGAAGGCGCTGGCCGGCAGCGCTGCGCCGAGCGACAGGAGTATCGTGACTAGGCGCGCGGTTCTGGATAGCATGATGTACCTCCCTTCCATTGATCGGCGATGATCGTGCGACACGGCTCAACCGGTGAGGATGAACCAGTCGAGGCTCACGCCGACCAGCCAGTGAATGATCGCGACGTACCAGATCGACCTGGTACGCAGGCATACGCCGCCGAAGATCAAGCCGGCGGGCACGGCGGAGAAAGTCTCGGTGAACGGCCGGCCGAAGTGGGCGATGACCGAGAGCGCGGTCTGCAGTGCGTTCGCCGGCCCCGCGCCCAGCCGCTTCTGCAGCCCGAACAGGAGCACGCCGCGGAATAGCACCTCCCAGGCCCCGTAATAGAGGAACTGCATGGGAGCATATGTGATGAAGCCGAAGAGGTCGGGACGTACGGACGGATCGAGCGGGTAAACGAACTGCATCTCGGGAGAGCTCGATCCGATTTTGCCGGCCACGATCGCCAGCGGGATACCGACGGCCAGCCATGCGAGCCCGACCCGCCAGCGGCCGAGTCCGAGACCGAGATCGGAGAGTCGCAGGCCCAAGCCCCAGCGCGCGAACAGCACCGGTAGTACGCCTAGCGTGAGAGCCGAGGCGGCGAAATGGAGCGTCGGACGGAGCGGCTCCCGGGTCATGGCGAGCGAGCCGCGCGCTGTTGACGCAGCCGCGATCACGTCGACTCGCATCAGGTAATAGAAGACGACGAGTGCCACAGTGGCGAGTATGATGAGCGACTCGGCGCGCCCTCTTTCCATTGTCATGTGCTGCGTAGACATGCGTGCTCACCTCCGGCGAGTTTGTAGCCAGCTGATCGTCTCTGACAGACCGTTGTGCAGTGGCCGCGGCTCGTAGCCGAGGTCGCGCCGGCTGGCACCGATCTCGACGCGACGATCTTCGAGGAACACGCGGACCCAGCCCGGCGTGATCGATGTGTTACCTCCCAGCCGGGCCCAGAGCAGGGCCGAGCGGGCGACGGCGAGCGCCGCGGCCGGTGGAAGGGCGGCGGTGCGATGACGTCGGCCGGAGATCGTGCCGATGAGATCCAGGAACCCGCGCATCGAGACGTTCTCCGCGCCGCCCAAGACGTAGTGGGCACCGGACCGGCCGTGTCGCGCGGCGCGCAGGATTCCGTCCGCCACGTCGGCGACGTGGACGTAGTTCGAGAGAACGTCATGGTCGGCTAGGCGGACGCGGAAGCGGCCGGCGAGGTACAGGGCTACTACGCGGGTCACCCCGTTAGCGTCGTTCAGCGGCCCGGGGCCGTAGACCCGCGTGGGATGAACGATGACCGCATCGCCGCCGTTGGCTGCGTAGGAGGCGACGATTCGGTCGGCTCGCAGTTTGGTCTCTTCGTACGGTGTCGGCTGCTGCAGCGAGTCGGGCAGCGGTGCCGGGCGATACGGCGGCAAAGTCAGTACAGTGGATACGTGGACCAGACGTTTCACAGCGGCGCGCCGAGCCGCTTCCAGTAGCTGTTCGACGGCGCGCACGTTGACGTCGTCGAACTCCTTCGGGTCGCGGGACCAGGCGCGTGCGCAGGCTGCGAGGTGGAGCACCGTGTGCACGCCCTGCGTGGCGCGGGCTATCGCCGCGGCGTCGCGCACGTCGCCCTTCACCAGATCGACGCTTCGCAGCAGCTCGCCGTCCAGGCGCTGCGGTCGCCGCACCAGCACTCGAGTCGGCACCTCGGCGCGCAGCAGTGCGCGAACCATGTAGCTGCCGATGAAGCCTGTGGCGCCCGTGACCAGTGTGAGCGCGTTCATCGTGTGCCTCCCCTCGGCTCGAATATCTGCGGATACGGTGGCAAGACGGGCACGATCCGGGTCTGCAGCGGGCGCGGCCCCAGCCAGCGATAGAACAGGGGCACCACGAACACTTGGAGCGTCAGCGCCCAGACGATCCCGGCGATGGCGTCCACCGCGTAGTGGTTCTGCGTGTAGACGGTGGAGAAGGCGACGCCGACCGCCTCGGCGGTGAGCAAGAGCGCGATCGGCCGCTTGAACCAGCGCCAGCCGATGTAGGCGATGCTGAACGCTGCGGTGACGTGCGAGCTCGGGAAGGCAGCGCCGCGCGAGTCGCCGAGCGCCTGGGCGCTGCGCACGAGATTGTAGAAGAAGCCGTCGTTCAGCGGTCCCTGATACTGCTGCTGGAGGAAGTGCGGTCCGTCGACCGGGAATACGACATAGACGAGGAAGCACGCCAGGTACGTGACGGCCAGCCGCAGGACGACATCGCGCAACGCCTGGATGCGCCCGGCGACCATGAGCGCCAGCGGCGGCAGGAAGATCAACGGATAGTAGGCGAAATAGCAGAGGTGCATCGCCTCGCTCAGCCAGACGTAGGGCATGGTGGCGATCCAGGTGTCGCTCAAATGCGCGCCGAACAGCGCATGGTCGAGCGCCGCGATCGGGCCGTCGTTGGCCGGGCCATGGAGGTGGGCGCGAATGAAATCGAGCTCGGTCCAGAAGGCCAGCACCCAGATGATCGGGTAGATCTCCCTCAGGCCATCGCGCAGGCGGCAAGGCTGATCGGGGGCAAGCGCGAGCAGGCGCGGCATGAAGCTGGCGCTGACATGGGCGATGAGCAGTAGGGGTGCGTACGGCGCCCTTCCCAACAGCAGCGCCCAGGTCACGGCCAGAATCAGATTATAGCCGGCGACCAGGCGATCGACGGGGTATATCTTGGACTCGTTCATAGCCAACCCACCTCCTGGTACCAGGCGGCCGTCTCGGGGACTCCGCGTCTGATGGGGTACTCGGGGCTGAAGCCGGTGTCGGCGAATGCCTGGCTGGGGTCGCACACCCATCGCTGCTGAGACATCTCGCGGACGCGTTCGCGATTGAGAATCGCCGCCACGCGCCGCGCGGCGGCACAGGCCTCGGAGGCGCAGGCGATCGACCATGCCAACGGCTTCGGGACGCTCACGAGTATCGCATCGCGGCCCACGACGCGGCTGATCTCGCGGGCGAAGTCCGCCCAGCGAACCGGCTCGGGGTGTGCGAGTTGATAAGTGCGACCGACGGTGCGCTCGCTGTCGGCCGCCGCCATCAGAGTGCCGACTGCATCCTTTACGTAGATCAGACTCACCTGCCGGTCCCAGCCGCCGATGGTCAGGGCCAGGCCGCGGCGAACCAGTTGGAACATCTTGAGCACCGCCCGCTCGCGCGGCCCGTACACGGCGGCCAGTCTGAGGACGACGGTGGGAACGCGGTCGGCATGGTTATGAACGACCGACTCGGCGAGCAGCTTCGACATTCCGTAGTGGGAGATCGGATACGGCACGGTATCCCGTGATAAGAGATCACCGTTACGGCACGGCCCGATGGCGGCGAGCGAGGAGATGTAGACCACGCGGGGCGGCGTCTCCGCCGCTGCCGCGGCCTCGAAGACGCGGGCCGTCCCTTCCGTATTGACGCTGTAGTAGTCAGCGGATGTGCGGGCCTGCGTTAGCGCGGCGAGGTGGTACACGACGTCGACGCCGCGGAAAGCCCGCTTGAGGACTGCCGGATCGTCGAGCCCCACGGGCAGCCATTCGATCGCCGCGTCGTTCAGCCAGGCCGGCGAAGCACCGCGGCGCTCCAGGCAGGTCACGTCGTCGCCACGAGCCACGAGTGCCTCGATCAGGTGACTGCCGATGAAGCCGGCTCCGCCGGTTACGATTGTGCGCATAAGACACCTCCTTTTGAACTTCCGCACGCAGTCTGGCGGGGGGCGGTCAAGCCGGAGTCAAGCCATCAGAGGCGTGCGACCGCTACGGTGTAGGCGCCGACGGTCGTTGGTGCGAGCACGGAGCGCTGGGCAGAAACGGCTCCAACCCTCGCCGCCGCTGCCGCGCATCCCTAACTTGGTATCCGTCCGACCAGGGATCCTTGTTGGCACCGCCAGCGGCGGCGTCACGAGCGATGCATGCGCGCGGAAGCGCTCGAGTCGGTCGGCCCTGTCGAGGAAGCGGAGCGGCGAGTGGCACAGCAGCGCGAGCAGGTGTGATGTCGAGTGAGTCCGATGGGTTCTAGCCTGCGTAGCTTTTTGTCCGAGTTGAAGCGGCGCCGCGTATACCGCGTCGCGGCGGTCTACGCTGCGGTCGCCTTCGTCATCTGGCAGGCGGCGGAGATCGCCGTACCGGCCCTGGGCCTTGCCGACTGGGTACTCACCGCGGTAGTGGTGGCGACGCTGGTCGGCTTCCCCATCGCGCTGATACTCGGCTGGGCGTTCGACGTGACGCCGGAGGGCGTGCGGCTGACCGAGATGGTGGATGAGGAGGGGCGCCCGAGACCGAGACGGCGGGCCGCCGTGGCCCTGTTCGGGGTCGGCCTGGTACTCGCCGGCGCGGTCGGTGCCATCCTCTTATTCCCGCGAGGAGGTCCGGCGCTCGATCGCCAGCGCGTCGCCGTTTCGCCGTTCGAGAACGAGACGGGCGATAGCGGTCTGGACCCGGTGGGACGGATGGCGCAGGACTGGATCACCGAGGGGCTCGCGCGGACGGGTGTCGTCGGTGTGGTTCCGACGTCGGCGGCTCGCGAGTCATTCCAGTATGTGACGGAGCAGGCCGGCGTGATCCCCGATCTCGATCGCGTTCGCTCACTGGCGGAGGAGACCGGGGCGGGCGTCATCGTCTGGGGCAGCTACTACGCCGAGCGGGACAGTCTCCGCTTCCAGGTCCAGATCACCGACGCGGCGCGACGCGAGCTGCTCTCCGTCCTCGATCCGGTGAGCGGCCCGATCGATGCTCCCAGCGAGGCGATCGAGGTCCTGCGCCAGCGGGTGATGGGCGCGCTCGCCAGCTATCTCAACCCGAGACTCGACAGGCTGGTCGATGTCTCCGTCCGGCCGCCGACCTTCGACGCGTACCTGGAATACGCCGAGGGGATGGAGCTCTTTCACGGTCGGCGCGATTGGCGCGGCTCACTGACGCACTTCTACCGTGCGGCGGCGCTCGACACGACCTTCTTCGCCCCTCTGGTCGCTGCCCTCAGCGCCCACTACAACCTTCGCGAGTATGCCGCGGTCGATTCGCTGCTCGAGGTTCTCGATCGATCGCGCGAGCGGCTAGCCCCACCCGATCGGTTCCGGATGGACGGGCTGCGCGCGCGGCTGCGGGGCGACCGTGAGGCGGCGTACAGGAACGCGAAGGAGGCGGCGGTAGCACTGGGGATGACGTGGGACTACACGCTCGCCACGGCGGCTTTGGCGGTGAACCGACCAGGCGAGGCGGTGGAGGCTCTGCTGAAAGCGAACCCGGACCGTGGTGCGCTGCGCGGTTGGGCGCCGTACTGGCGGGCGTTGGCCGTCGGCTACCATGCGCTTGGCGACCACCGGCGCGAACTGGAGGCGATCCGCGAGGGACGTCGCCGGCACCCGGAGCTTCGCAGCATGGTCTGGTACGAAGTACAGGCGCTCGCCGCGCTCGGGCGGGTGGACGAAGTGAACGAGCGGCTGGAGGAGTACGTCACGCTGCCGGGACAACAGGGCTACACAGAGATCGGCCTCATGCGGCTGGCGGTCTACGAGTACCGAGCCCACGGACACGCCGAGGCGGAGCGGGCGATGCTGGCGCGCGCGCTCGGTTGGTACGAGGGGCAATCGGCGGAATACATGGGGCCGGCTGGCACGCGGTACGGTCTGCTGATGACGCTGTACCGGGCGGAGCGCTGGGAAGAGGCCGAGGTATTGGCTCGGGAACTGATCGCCGAGTCCCCTGACAACCTGAGCTACCTGGGCTACCTGGGTGCCCTGGCGGCTCGGCGCGGCGACCGCGAGGCGGCGCTCGAGATCAGCGAGCGGTTGGCGGGTCTCGACCGGCCGTACCTGTACGGGAGCCATACGTATCAGCGAGCCTGTATCGCAGCGGTGCTGGGCGATCGGGACGAGGCCGTGCGGCTGTTGCGCGAGTCGTTCGCCCAGGGCAGAGGTTACTCGACGTCCCTGCACAGGGACATCGACCTGGAGCCGCTGCGCGACTACCCGCCGTTCCAGGAGGTCATGCGCCCGAAGGGATAGGCGGCCGCTGGCCGGGCCGCCTTCCACCCTCTAATTTGTTAGCCTACCCAACCACGAGCCCTTGATCCGCAACCCTGGAGGGACACCATGCTCCGTCGCACGATCTCCGGCGGCGTGGCCGCTCTGTTGGTCGCCGGTCTGGCCGCCCCGCTCCAGGCGCAGGTCGATCCCGAGCTGCTCGCCGGCATGCGGGCCCGTTCGATCGGGCCCGCCGGGATGAGTGGCCGGATCGCCAGCGTCGACGTAGTGATCTCGAACCCCAACATCATCTACGTGGGCACCGCCACGGGCGGCGTCTGGAAATCGGTTACCGGGGGGATGACCTTCGATCCGGTCTTCGACGACCAGCCGGTCCACGCCATCGGTGCCGTGCGCGTGTTCCAGGCCAGCCCGGACATCGTCTGGGTCGGGACCGGCGAGGGTAACCCGCGGAACAGCGTGTCGGGCACCGGGTGGGGCGTCTTCAAGTCGATGGACGCTGGTCGTACGTGGACGCACCTGGGTCTCGAGAACAGCGAGCGGATCCACCGGATCGCGCTGCACCCGTCGAACCCGGACGTTGCTTATGTGGGTGCGATGGGCTCGATGTGGAAGCCGAACCCGGAGCGCGGCCTGTACAAGACGGAGGACGGGGGCGCGACGTGGCGTAAGATCCTCTACGTGAACGAGAACACGGGCGTTGGGGACATGGAGATGGACCCGACGAACCCGAACAAGCTGATCGTGGCGATGTGGGACTATCAGCGCTGGCCGTGGTTCTTCCGTTCCGGCGGTCCGGGGTCGGGCCTCTACCTGACGGTGGACGGCGGCCGCAACTGGAAGCGGCTCACGGAGCACGACGGGCTGCCTGAGGGCGACCTGGGCCGGATCGGTCTGGCGATCGCGCCGTCCGACCCGAGCATCGTCTACGCGTTGATCGAGGCGAAGGAGAACGCGCTCTACAAGTCGGAGGACGGCGGCTTCACCTGGAGGATGATCAACGACGGCGAGAACATCGGTAGTCGGCCGTTCTACTACTACGACCTGCGCGTCGACCCGAAGGATGCCAACCGCGTGTACAGCCTCTGGTCGCTGGTCAGCCTGTCGACCGATGGCGGTCGGAGCTTCGAGATGCTGGTGGGCTGGGGCTCGGCACACCCCGATCACCACGCGATGTGGATCGACCCGACCGATCCGACGCGCATCTATGAAGGCAACGACGGCGGCGTCTACGTGAGCGACGACCATGGGCGTACCTGGCGGTTCGCTGCGAACCTGCCGCTGGCCCAGTTCTATCACGTCAACGTGGACATGGAAACGCCGTACAACGTGTACGGCGGCTTGCAGGACAACGGGTCGTGGCGCGGGCCCGCCTACGTCTGGGAGAACGGCGGGATCCGCAACCACCATTGGGACGAGGTCGGCTTCGGTGACGGGTTCGCCACGCTGGCACACCCCGAGGACGCAATGGTCGGCTACGCCATGAGCCAGGAGGGCTTTATCATACGTTGGGACCTGCGGACCGGCGAACGTAAGGACATCCGGCCGGACAGCCCGGAGCCCTTCGATCTGCGCTTCAACTGGAACGCGGGAATCGCCCAGGACCCGTTCGACGCGAACACGATCTACTACGGCAGCCAGTACGTGCACAAGTCGACCGACCGGGGCGAGTCGTGGGAGATCATCAGTCCCGACCTGACGACGAACAACCCGGAGTGGCAGAAGCAGGCGGAGAGCGGTGGGCTGACCTACGACGTGACGGGCGCCGAGAACTTCACGACGATCATGACGATCGCGCCCAGCCCGGTGCGGCAGGGCGTGATCTGGGTGGGTACGGACGACGGGCGCGTGCACGTCACGCAGGACGGCGGAGCGACGTGGACGAGCGTGGAGGAGCGGGCGCGCGGGGTTCCGGCGAACACCTGGGTACCGCACATCGAGCCGTCGAAGTACGACGCGGGTACGGCGTACGTGGTGTTCGACAATCACCGGCGCGGCGACTTCGAGCCGTACGCCTTCGCGGTGACCGAGTACGGTCGGCGCTGGCGTAGCATCGTCAGCGACGATATCTGGGGCTATGCGCTGGCGGTGGAGCAGGACCCGGTGAAGGATGAGCTGTTGTTCCTGGGCACCGAGTTCGGGCTGTACGTGAGCCTGGACGGAGGCGCGAGCTGGCTGGAGTGGGAGCACGGGCTGCCGACGGCGTCGATGATGGCGCTGGTGGTGCACCCGCGCGAGCACGATCTGGTGATCGGGACGCACGGGCGTTCGGTGTATATCATCGACGA
>JASFTY010000063.1:0-12176 GCA_050050535.1 Gemmatimonadales bacterium
GGCGTTCTTCGGTTCCGTGAGGATTCTGACGAAATCCGCTTCGGTCAGCGACGCGAGCTCGACACGGATCGGAAAGCGTCCTTGCAGTTCCGGGATGAGGTCGGATGGCTTCGCAGTATGGAACGCTCCAGCCGCTATGAAGAGTATGTGATCGGTACGGACCATGCCGTACTTGGTTTGTACGTTGGACCCCTCTACCACGGGGAGCAGGTCGCGTTGGACGCCGCCGCGAGAGACATCGGGCCCGCCAGCGGGTCCACGTTCGCCGGCGATCTTGTCGAGCTCGTCGAGGAAGACGATACCCATCTGTTCGACGCGGTCGAGCGCCTCGTTGACGACGTCGTCCATGTCGATGAGTTTGTCGAGCTCATCGGCGAGCAGGATGCGCCTGGCCTCCGCGACGGAGACCGAGCGTTTCTTGCTGCGCTTGGGCAACATCTCCTGGAGCATCTCGGAGACGTTGTAGTCCATACCCTCCATACCGGGGAACTCGACGACGGGGAAGGTCGTCTGGGTGATCTCGATCTCGATCTCCTTGCTCTCGAGCTTCCCATCTCGCAGCAGTCCCCGGAGCTTCTCGCGGGTCCGCTTGCGTCGTTCCTTGAGCGCCTCCTCGTCGGCTTCCTTCTCCGGTTGGGGCCGTTGATCCAGGGCATCGCCGCGCGGCGACACTACGAAGGCCGCCGGCATGGCGCCCGTCTCCTCACCGCGCGGCAGGAGCAGGTCAAGTAGCCGCTCCTCGACACGCTCCTCCGCCAGGTCTTGCACTTCGTCCTCGCGTTCACCGCGCACCATGTTGACCGCGATATCGACCAGATCGCGGACCATCGACTCGACATCGCGCCCTACGTAGCCGACCTCGGTGAACTTCGACGCCTCGACCTTGATGAACGGAGCGCCCGCCAGGCGGGCCAGGCGGCGAGCGATCTCGGTCTTACCGACTCCGGTAGGGCCGATCATGATGATGTTGTTGGGCAGGATCTCGTCCCTGAGGTCCTCGCTGACCTGTTGCCGCCGCCAGCGGTTCCTGAGGGCTATCGCCACGGCCTTCTTCGCCGCGTCTTGCGCGACGACGTACTTATCGAGCTCGGCTACGATCTGCCGCGGCGTCAGCTCGTCGTGAAGCACCGGCTTGCCGCCGCGCTGGTCGGCCACGCTCTCGGGCTGGGAGGGAAGCGAGTCGTTCATCGGCCCTTCGATCCAAGCTCCAGTACGGTGATTACGGTGTTCGAGTAGAGGCAGATCTCGCCGGCGATCTCCAGGCTGCGGCGAACGATCTCCGGGGCGCTCAGCTCGGAGTGCGCGCACAGTGCTCGCGCCGCCGCCAGCGCCATCGGGCCACCGCTGCCTATTGCCAGAATCTCATCGTCGGGCTCGATGACCTCGCCACTGCCGGACAGCAGGAAGGAGTGTTTCGCATCGACGACCGCGAGCAGCGCTTCCAAGCGACGCAGAACACGATCACTCCGCCATTCTTTCGCCAGCTCGACTGCGGCGCGCGGCAGGTTGCCGGGGAAGCGATCGAGCTTCTCCTCGAATTTCTCGAACAGCGTCAGTGCGTCGGCGACCGACCCGGCGAACCCGGCCAGCACAGCACCGTCCTTGAGGGCGCGGACCTTGGTGGCCTGGGCCTTGACGATGGTATCACCGACGGTCACCTGGCCGTCGCCGCCCAGCGCGACGTTGTCGTCGCGCCTGACGGCGACGATCGTCGTTCCACGAATCCTCATGTCGTCCATAGTGCGGAATTCCGTTTCCATCAGCTTCTAGGGTGTGCCACCCGGTATACCTGTCTCAGCCGTTCCCGGGAGGTGTGTGCGTACATCTGCGTGGTCGAGAGCGACGCGTGGCCGAGCAACTCCTTGATCGCCATCAAGTCGGCGCCCTCATCGAGGAGGTGCGTCGCGAACGAGTGGCGCACCGAGTGTGTGCTCAGGCCGCTCTCTTCCGCTACGAGTGCGATATAGCGCGTGGCGATCCGCTGGATCTGCCGCCGCGACAACCGCCGGCCACGATCCGAGGTGAACAGCGGATCCCCGTCAGCCGGCGGACCGAACTGCCGCGCACGGTCGCGACCGTAGGCGAGCAGTGCGTCGACGGCATGTCCGCCGATGGGCACGATCCGTTCCTTGCGCCCCTTGCCGTGAACCCTGACGCGCTTGGCCTCGAGGTCGACGTGCGCCAGGTCGAGCGCGTGTACCTCCGAGAGACGGAGGCCGGCGGAGTAGAGCAGCTCCATCAGCGCCTGGTCTCGCAGGCCGCGCCACCCCGGCTGCGCAGCTCTCCGAGCGGCCAGCTCGAACAGCTGCGACATCTCTCTCTGAGTCAGGTGGCCCGGCAAGACCCGACCCTCCCTGGGCGCCCTGACCTGGCGGGCCGGATTGGCGGCGACGATGCCCTCCCGTTGCAGGAAGCGAAAGAAGCTGCGAACCGCCGAGAGCTTACGGGCGATGGTTCTCTTCTTGAGCGCGGCCATCGTCAGATGGCTGAGGAACGCCCTGATCGCCAGCCGGTCGATCTCGCACCAGGCCCACTCAGGGCTACCGTAGTAGCCGTCCAAGAAGCCGCACAGGTCCCCGAGGTCCCGGCGATAGGCGTCGACGGTATGAGGGGAGAGCTGCCGCTCGTCCCTCAGATTTCTCAGATAGTCCCGAACCTCATCTCGCGACATCGTCACCTCGCCGCCGACCCTACTCAGCGGGACGCGTCGTCTGGAGAGTCCGAGGCGCCGGCCATCCAGACTCGTATGTCGTGCATCGCACGCGCCGCGAGCTCGTCCCGACGCGCTCGCCGGCCGCGTACGCGCCCGGGGAGAGGGTCGAGGAGCCCGAAGTTCGCGTTCATCGGTTGGAAGTTAGTGGGTTCAGCCTCTCGGAGGATCGTGGTGGGCGGCGGCAGCGTGGGCTCGAGACCGCGCTGCAACCGATCGAGGGTCAGGGCGGCGAGCAGTCCGCTGGCCGTCGACTCGACATAGCCTTCCACCCCGGTCATTTGGCCGGCGAAGATCAGCGCCGGCTCGTCCGGCGGCGAGCCGTGGGGCGCCAGCAGCTTCGGGAAATTGACGTAGCTGTTCCGGTGGATCTGGCCGTAGCGCAGGATATCGGCGTGCTCGAGAGCCGGGATCCCTCCGATAGCCCGACGTTGCTCCGGATAGCGGAGGCGCGTCTGGAAGCCGACCAGCCCCCACATGCGACCGGCACGGTCCTCCTGACGCAGCTGTACGACCGCATAGGGGATCCTACCTGTCCGCGGGTCCTTGAGCCCGACCGGTTTGAGGGGACCGAAGCGGAGGGCATCCTTTCCGCGCGCGGCCAGCACCTCTATGGGGAGGCATCCCTCGAAATAGGGTACGCGATCCCAGTCGTGTGTGTTGAAGACCTCCCCGCTGATCAGCGTCTCGCGGAGCGCCTCGTAGCCCTCGCGGGTCAAAGGACAGTTGATGTAGGCGTCATCCCGGCCTTTCCCGTAGCGCGAGGCGCGGAAGCTCTCGCCCTCATTGATCGACTCGGTCGACACGATCGGTGCTATCGCGTCGAAGAAGTAGAGGCTCTCCGCACCCAGGCGTCGGCGTATCGAGTCGCCCAGCGAATCGGATGTCAGCGGCCCGGTGGCGATGATCGCGGGAGCAGCGGGCAGCTCGCGTATCTCCTCACGGCACACCCTTATGTTGGGGTGCGCCTCAATCGCCCGGCCGACACCCCGGGAGAACAGCTCACGGTCGACGGCGAGCGCTGCTCCCGCCGGTACTCGCGCTACATCGGCGACATCGAGCAGCAGTGACCCGAGTTCTCGAAGCTCTGCTTTCAGAAGCCCGTGAGCGTTGGCCAGCTCTTCCGACTTTAGGGAGTTGCTGCAGACGAGCTCGGCGAGGCCGTCGGTCCGGTGCGCCGGCGTCGAGACTCCGGGGCGCATCTCGTACAAGACGACTCGGTGCCCGCGCCGGGCAAGCTGAAAGGCGGCCTCGGTTCCCGCCAGGCCGCCACCCACGACGACAATCTCAGACACTGGCCGGGGTTGGCCTCAACGCTCAATCCGGACTCGAACCGGCTGCACCCTCGGTGACCGTCTCGTGGCCGCAGACGGCACACCTCAAGAAGTCGCCCTTGCGCTTCGATGTCTTCTGAAGCGCGACCTGCGCACCGCACTGGGGACAATCGAAGGCAACCGGCGTGTCCCAGCTGGACCAGTCGCATTCCGGATACCGTGTGCATCCGTAGAAGACGCGTCCTCGACGGGTGCGCCGTTTGACGATATCGCCTTCCTTGCAGGTCGGGCAGTCCAGCCCCAGGCTGATCGCCTGCGTATGCTTGCACTTGGGGTAGGCGGTACAAGCGAGGAACTCGCCGTAGCGACCGGTCTTCACCGCCAGAGGACTGCCACACTCGGGGCACTTCGCATCGGCGGCGGCGGCGTTCTGTTTGCCATCCACCGCGCGTGTGAACCGACAGTCGGGGTAATTGGAGCAGGCGACGAAGGGGCCGAAGCGTCCACT
This sequence comes from Gemmatimonadales bacterium, assembly GCA_050050535.1. GTDB lineage: Bacteria > Gemmatimonadota > Gemmatimonadetes > Palauibacterales > KS3-K002. The sequence continues at coordinate 4,493 of JASFTY010000063.1, forward strand.
CTTCAACACCAGCTGGCCGCCGCACTGAGGACACTTCTCGTCCTTGAGGTCGACATCGGGCAGCCCGTCGATAGGCTTGGTGTTCTTGCATTCCGGGTAGGTCGAGCAGCCCAGGAACCGGCCATAGCGATTCCATTTCACGACCATCGGTGAGCCGCAGAGATCGCAGATCGCGCCTTCCGCCTGGACGATCTCTTTGATGATCTCCTCGCTCTTGGCCTCCCCTTCCTCGAGCTGCTTGCTGAAGCCCTCGTAAAACCGCTCCAGCACCTGGTGCCACTCGAGCTCGCCTTCCTCGATCCGGTCGAGGTTGGCCTCCAGGTTGCTCGTGAAGCCGACGTCGAAGGTCTCGGGGAAGACGCGGATCAGTACCTGGACGACCGTTTCGCCCAGCGGCGTCGGCGCGAAGCGCCGATTCTCGAGCTCGACGTACGTGCGCTCGACCAGAGTGGAGAGGATCTGGGCGTAGGTAGACGGCCGGCCGATGCCCAGCCGCTCCAGCTCCTTGACCAGGCTCGCCTCGCTGAAGCGGGCCGGCGGTTCGGTGAAGTGCTGGGTCTTGCCCAGCTCGACCAGCTCCACCACCTCGCCCTCAGTCAAATCGGGCAGGCCCTCGAGGTCGTCGAGGTGCCGACCTTCCTCCTTCTCGTAGACGCCTTTGTAGAGTCGGGTAAAGCCATCGAACTTGAGCACGGAGCCGGTGACCCGGAACAGGTAGCGGTGCCCATCGGTGCCGCTGAGATCGAAATCGACGGTGGTGGTATCGTACACTGCCGGTGACATCTGCGAGGCGACGAAGCGCTGCCAGATCAGGCTGTAAAGCTTGAGCTGGTTCGCATCGAGGTCGCGCTTCAGCGACTCGGGTGTTCGTCGGACCGAGGTAGGTCGGATGGCCTCGTGCGCTTCCTGGGCGCCACGTTGCTGCTTGCCGGTATAGAGCCGCGGCGACTTGGGGATGTAGCGATCGCCGAATTCGTTCTCGATGTACGTACGCGCCGAGCGCGCAGCCGACGCCGCGACGCGGGTCGAATCCGTCCGCATGTAGGTGATGAGACCGATGGCCTCACCGGCGGCTTCGACACCCTCATAGAGCTGCTGAGCGACACGCATCGTCAGCTTGGCCGAGAAGCGCAAACGCTTGGCCGCTTCCTGCTGGAGCGTCGAGGTCGTGAACGGGGCGGCGGGGTTCTTGCGTCGCTCTTTGCGCCGGACCCTCGTGACCTGGAAGGGAACTTCCCTGACCGCATCGAGCACTGCGGTCGCGGCCGCCTCGTCGGGCAGGTCGGGCTTTCCGCCGTCCAGGTGGTGCAGCTTGGCGGTGAAGCGTTGATCGTCCTTGGCCAAGAGCGCTTCGACCGTCCAGTACTCCTGGGGCTCGAATCCGAGGATCGCCTCCTCGCGCTCCCAGATCAGCCGCAGGGCAACGGTCTGGACGCGGCCGGCCGACAAGCCCGGGCGTATCGGCTTCCAGAGGAACGGGCTGGCCTTGTAACCGACCAGCCGGTCGAGGATTCGCCGAGCCTGTTGGGCGTCGACCTTGCGGAAATCGATCTCGGTCGGGCTCTCGAGGCCCTGTGCGATGCCGTCCGGTGTGATCTCCTCGAACAGCACGCGTCTGAAGCGTCGGCCGTTCTTGGAGCGGTAGCCGAGCTGCTCGGCGACGTGGTAAGCGATCGCCTCGCCCTCGCGATCCGGGTCGGTCCCCAGCAGCACGACATCGGCGGTCTTGGCCGCCTGCTTGAGCTCCTTGATGACCTTGCCTTTTCCGCGGATGGTGACGTAGGCGGGCTCGAATCCGTTCTCGACATCGACGCCGAGCTCACGCTTTGGCAGGTCGCGGATGTGTCCCACTGACGCCTTGACGACGTAGCTGTTGTCGAGATAGCGCGCGAGCGTGCGTGCCTTGGCTGGCGACTCGACGACGAGCAGCCTGGTCTGGGCGCCGCCCGTCTTGGCCTTTGCGACTCGCTTTCCCGTACCCTTCTTCTTCCTCTCAGCCATATCCTCAGTCCATCCCGCCCACCGCTTACCCCGAACGCGGCCCGGTGGTTTCCCGGGACCTCCAGCGCTGAGGATGGCTAGCAGGAATCAACGGCTTGTCAACACTGAGCGTCAACCTCGCCTGTCGGCCGCCGAGTACGCAGCAGGTCGATTATCCCCCCGGCAACCTCGTCGGCGGGCCGATCATCCGTATCGATTGTCACGTCGGCCTGCCGATAGAAGGGTTCGCGGGCCGCCAGGAGCCGCTGGATAGCGCCGCGTGGGTCATCGACGGCGAGCAGCGGTCGGTCCTCAGGCGCGAGCCGGGAGTAGCGGTCGTAGACGGTGTCGGGGCGAACGCGCAGCCAGACGAACAGGCTGGCAGGTCGCAGGCGCTCGACCAGGCCGTGCTGCGTCACCCAGCCGCCGCCCGGCACGAGCACGACGCTCCTGCGAGCTTCCATCTGTCCGGTGAGCTCCGCCTCGAGTCGGCGGAAGTGGCTTTCACCGTGATCGCGGAAGATGTCGGCGACGGTCTGCCCCTGGAGGCGTTCGATGGTCTCGTCGAAGTCGACGAGTTCCCAGCCGAGCCGATCGGTCAGGAGCCGCCCGACCGTAGACTTGCCGGCGCACATGAAGCCGATGAGGACGATCCGCTCAATCACGGCGCCCTGCCAGCCGCTCGAGGTAGGACTCGAAGTTCGCGCGCATCTCCGCGAGCGAGTCGCCGCCGAACTTCTCCCGCAGCGCGTCGGCCAGGACGATCGCCACCATCGATTCTCCGACCACAGCGGCGGCGGGGACAGCGCTCACATCGCTGCGTTCCCGGACGGCTGCCGCGGCCTCCCCACTGTCGAGGTCGACGCTTGCCAGGGGCCGCATCAGTGTGGAGAGCGGTTTCATCGCCACGCGCAGCATCAGCGGCTCTCCGTTGGTCATCCCGCCTTCCAGACCACCGGCACGGTTCGTACGACGCCGGAACCCGCCACTGCGCCGCCGCTCGGGCGCCAGCTCGATCTCGTCATGGACCTGAGAGCCGCGCAGCCGGCTCGCCTCGAAGCCGAGGCCGATCTCGACGCCCTTCATCGCCTGGATCGACATGAGGGCGCCGGCCAGCCTGGCATCGAGCCGGCGCTCCCCAGAAACGTAGCTGCCGAGTCCGACCGGGAGTCCGCGGACCACGACCTCGAAGATGCCGCCCACGGTGTCTCCGGCGGCGGCCGCGTCATCGATGGCCGCAATCATCCGCGCTTCGGCTTCCCCGTCCAGGCAGCGCACCGGCGACGCGTCGGCGGCGGCGTTGATGTCCTCCGGATAGTCGCCGGGCTCCAGCCGACGTGCGTCGACGCCGGCGAGCGAAACGACGTGACTGGCCACGTTGATCCCGAACTCGTCCAGCAGCCGCTTGGCGACGGCGCCGGCCGCCACGCGGGCGGCTGTCTCGCGGGCGCTCGAGCGCTCGAGAACGTCGCGTGCGTCGCGGCGATCGTATTTGAGCAGGCCCGCCAGATCGGCGTGGCCAGGGCGCGGCAGGTTGACGCGTCGCAGGTCGGCATCGCTCGCCTGCGGCTGCGGCTCGACCGACATGGCCAGCTGCCAGTTCTCCCAGTCGCGATTCGCTATCAGCAGGGCGATCGGCGAGCCTAGCGCTTCGCCCAGCCGGACGCCGGAGATGATCTCGGCCGCATCCTGCTCGATCTTCATCCGGCCGCCGCGGCCATGCCCCAGCTGCCGGCGGCCCAGTTCGCGGCGAATCACTTCTGCATCCAGCGGCGTTCCGGCGGGGACGCCCTCGACGATGGCGACGAGTCCCCGGCCGTGTGATTCACCCGCCGTCACAACCTTGAAGTGTTCCAGCATTCGACCTCCCGAACAAAGGGAAAGCCGCCTGGCCACCCCCGGGCCAGCGACGACGGCGTCGGCCGCGTCTGGTGGCCCGGGCTGGTCAGGCGGCTTGGCCGCCCGTTGTCGGGGCCGCGCCTGGGCGACCCTAGAAGGGGATGATATCGGTGTCCTTAACCGGTATGACCACCACACCGTTTTCCGTGATGCCGTACAACTTCAGGATGACCTCCGGCGGATCGGGAGGCAAGCTCCGGCTGATCCGCAGCGGCCCGAGGATCGGGTCGCGAATCAGCACGTTCCCGCGCGGCACCTCGTAGAAGTGGGCATCGACGATCTCGACCCGTGCATCACCGGAGCCCAGGAACGTGAGACGTCTGGACGGATCGTCTCCCTCCGGCGGACTGGCGGTAATGTCGTTGTCCGGATGCAGCGCCGCGCCCGCCCCTTCCGGATTGATCCTGTCGTTCGTGCCGAGCATCCTCAGCACGTTTATCCCGCTCGGGTCCGGGCCGAAGAAGTAAGCCATCGTTCCCCTGACCACACCGAGACTGCCGTCGAGATTCATCGCGAGGCCGAACACCTTCTCCTCGGCGTTCCCAGTGAGGTCGGTGACCTGCAGGCCGTTGCTGATCGAACCGTCCGCCGAACGGTAGAGCATGACTCGGCCCGCCCGGCCCGGCGTGTCGCCTTCACCGAAGGCGACATACTCCCTGTCGCCGCTGGCGGCCACCAGCGTGGTATCGGTGAGGGCGATGCTCCCGATGTCCAGGTCGGTGAAGATCTCCACGTCCCAGCCCTCAGTGGCGATTTTCGCCGCGACCTGCCAGGTGGCATCAGACAGCGAGTCACTGGCGATGATGCAGGACCGGTTGGCGAAGTTGCCGCGCGTGTGATCGCAGACAACGAACTGGCGGGCGCCGTTGATGCTGAACACCGAGTCGGCGTTGATGATCTGGATCTGCGGGTTGCCGGGGTTCTCTCGCCCTGCATAGCCGACGAAGAACCGGATCTCCCGATCGGTCGGATCGTACTCCCGGATCGTACCCGGGAGATCCGCCATCGCCGGGACCGTCGAGAACAGTATGTAGTTGTTCGCCGCCTGCGCCAGGAACTGCGGACGGTCGGAGTAGTCGTAGAAGGAAACCGGGAAGATCTTGCGCCCGATGGCGTCGTACGCCTCATCGACCTGGAAGACCTTGAGGTCCTGGGTCTGGTAGCGGTCGATCTCGTTTCCGACGGCGGGCGAGCCCGGCGAGCGTGGCCCGAGGTCGACGACCGATATGTTCGTGCCGCCGGAGTTACCGACCAGCAGCAGATCCTCCGTCAGGTCGATCCCGACGCCCCAAGGATCGGAGCCGACGGGAACGTTATCGAGGAAGACCTCGTTGCGCAGATCGAAGGGGCGCACGACTCCGAAGTTGAAGTCGGAGAGCAGCATCAGCTCGCGGATCGTGTCCACAACGGCGTCGGCGATCAGAGCGCCCTGCGCGATGCCGATGGTTCGGCCCGCGACAATGAGCCGCTCCAGGAACCCGCCCTGAATCCCTGCGGCGTGGACCGGTCCGGTGCCCGTGCAGGTAAGGCTGGCCTCGGAGCCTTCGGGATCGACCGTAGCGCCGCAGTTGGGAGGCGTCGCTGCGTCGAACGCCCAGCCGGTCAGCTCGAAGAACAGCGTATCGGGGATGTCCGCCTCGGTGAAGACTGCCGCCGGCAGATCCAGCGGTCGCAGCGCGAATGCCACGGGGACCGTACCGCTGATCGCGGTACTCATCACGCTGTCCACGAAGATCGTATCGATCACCGTCCCGGATGTCCTGTCGTTCCGTACGATCATCGTTACACCCACGCGGGTGATCGCGGTCTCCTGGTCGAGTGCGACGATGTTGAACAGCAGGGAGTCGTCGACCTCCATGCGCGGCGGCTCATCCTGTCGCCGCTGTGTACCACCCGTAACGAGCATGCTGACGATTGGCGGATTGGTATCGTCGGGAGCCTCCGTCGCCACGGTGACTTCGATTTGGGCTAGTGCGCTGAGCGTATTGAGGTTGATCGCCTCAGCAGTGATGGTCAGCGTGCCCAAGGCCCCCTCGGGAATAAAAAAATCCAGCAGCGTATCCACATCGGTGCGGAACACTGCAAACCTGATGGTGTCGGCGGCGGGGATGGCCGGCGGAGTCGCGGCGGGGTTAGTGAGAACGACGTTGAGCTGCTGGAGCCCCGATGGGTCGCTCGCCCGGATACCGACCCGGATGAGCGTGTTGTCGCGCACGGTCGAGTTCGGCAGCGGCGAGTAGATCGAAATCGTCGGGGCACCGGTCGGGCCGCCCGGGCCGCCCCCGACGGTAACGACCGCCGAGGCGGTCGCCTCGTTGTCTTGCGAGTCTACCGCTACGGCCCGTATCTGCACGTTCGTCGGGTTAGTGAAGCCGGTGTAGAACGTGGTGCTCACGGTGGCCTGCACGGTGCGTCCGACGAAGCGAGTGGTGTCGACGGCGATGAGCCGGCCGAGCACGATGGTGTCGCCCTCGGCGGTTATCACGGTCTCGAACTGATCCGTGCGCCGCAGCTCGGTGACCACGAAGGCCAGGGCGATGAAGTCCTCGGCATCGACGGTCGTGATCAGTGTGTCGGCCGCTGTTTCGGCGCCGCTGATAGAGACGACGGGCGGCGCAGTGTCGACGAGCGGACCGTAGAGCGAGTCATCCTCCTCGCAGGCCGCAAGTCCCAAGACGGCCACGGCCATCGTCCCCATCAACAGCCGTGCCCAACCCCGTACGCTTAGCATAAGACTACTCCCTCAGTTGAAAGCAGAGCGAGTCGTGGCGCCGGCCTTTCTGGCGCTACCGGCGCCCGACCGTTCTAGCGTGCTGCCACTGGTTCGTCCACGATGTGTGGCGTCACCAGGATCAACAGGTCCTGCTTAGTCTCATCAGACCTGGTGGTCCGGAATAGTGGCCCGACGAGGGGGAGGTCCATCAGAATCGGAATGCCACTTTCGCTCTCGGTCACTTCGGTGATGGTGAGTCCACCGATGACTCCGGTCTCGCCATCAGCCAGAATCAGGCGGGTAGTCCCTTCCTGCGTGCGGAAGGTGAAGCCGATATCGCCCGGTGCGACCGCGACTCCCGAGCGTTCGGCGTGCAGATCGATGACGATCTGTCGGTCGAAGGTGATGTGCGGCGTGACCTGCAACTTGATGCCGGTCTCCTGATAGTCGACGGTCGCCTGCGGGAACTGGGCCTGCGCGCCCTGGGCGCCGGCGCCAGTGGCTCCGAGGCCACCGCCGGCGCCGGCGTCGACGACGCGGACCGGTGTTCGTTCGCCGACCAGGATCTCGGCCTCCTGGTTGTCCATCGTCTGGATCGTCGGGGCGGCGACGATATCGGACAGCTCCATGCGCTCCAGCACTTCGATGAAATTGAACAGCCTGAAGTCGCCGATCGCGGTCGAGGTGAGCAGGACGAGGGCCGGCGAGGTCACGCGGTCCCTGGCGTTGGCGAGGGCGGCGATCGACGACCCGGCGAAGGAGACCTGGTTCTCGTTCGTCTTCGGCCTGACCACGGTCTCGGGCACGCCGTCGAAGTCGGCGTCGACGATCTCCCACTCCGCGGGATTGAGTGACGGGCCCGGGTTGAGCAGGTTGACCTGATTGCCGCCCGAGTCCTTGAGGTCCCAGGCGACCCCGAACTCCTCGATATCGCTGCGATCGACGAAGATTATCTTGGCGGATATGACGACCTGCGGGGTACGCACATCGAGGTCCCTCACCATCTGGCGGGCGATCTCGACGTTGGCCGGCAGGTCGGTGACGATGATCGAGTTCGTGGCCGCATTGGATATGGCGCGGCCGCGCTCGGAT
>JASFTY010000064.1:0-12172 GCA_050050535.1 Gemmatimonadales bacterium
GCTGAGCGCGCAACTGCAAGTGGTAATTAGGGTTAGATCGCTGGCCCGGCGCAGGCCGAGCTTGCCGCCGCGGGAGCCGGGCTGCGAGCGTCGGTGGACCGGCGGCCGCCCGGCGGGCGGCGCTGGGGCGGCGGGGCTTGGGTGTAAGCGTTGACACCAAGCGTGACTGGGCATAGTCTTCAGGGCTGTTAGTGTGCACGACTGCGGCGCTGTAGCCGCCGCGCCGAGGAGGTGAACCGAGAGTAATGGTACAGGTTGTCGTCAACGAAGGTGACGATCTCGAGCGGGTGCTTCGCCGCTTCAAGCGGCAGGTGCAGAAGGCCGGCATCTTCACGGATCTGAAGCGCAAGAAGCACTACGAGAAGCCGAGCGAGATGCGGAAGCGCAAGCGCAACGCCGCTCGGCGTCGCAGCCGCCGGACCCGGCAGCGGAAGTAGCGCGGCGACGCGCATCGACTCTGGGGGATTCTCCTCAAAGCCCGCGTGCATCTGAGCATGGCGGGCTTTTCCTTTCGCCAGCAGGGTCTCTACGACGTGACCGAAGCGGCCTGTATGTTTCGGAGTATGATCGGCGAGGATTTTGCCGGAGCGGGGCGAGCCGCGGACGAAAGCCTGGTGGGGCGGGTCGACGCCCATATCCGCGCCGTGGAGCTGCTACCCGCGGCGTCGGCGATCACGGTCGCCCTCTCCGGCGGCCTGGACTCGGTGGTGCTGCTCGATCTTCTGCTGGCGCTTCGGGATCGCTGGGAGTGGTCGATCTCGGCGGCTCACTTTGACCATCGCATGCGGGAGGAGAGCGGGACAGATGCCGAGTGGGTGAAGGAGCTGTGCGAACTCAGGGGCGTGCGTTGCCGGATCGGTCGTGCGCCTTATGTCCCCAAGAACGAGGCGGAGGCCCGCGAGCTGCGCTACGAGTTTCTTCATCGTGCCCGGGCAGCCCTCCGCGCCCGCTGGCTCGCTACCGCGCACCAGGCCGACGACCAGGCGGAGACGGTCCTGTTCCGCTTGCTTCGTGGCAGCGGTCTGGCCGGCCTCGCCGGCATCCCCGCCCGGCGAGCACCAGACCTGGTCCGGCCGCTCCTCCCGTTCTGGCGCTCGGAACTGGAGGTGTACTGCCGCGCCAGGGGGCTGAGCTACCTGGCCGACCCGTCCAATCTGGACCTGACGATCGCCCGCAATCTGATCCGGCACCGACTGATACCCGAGGTCGAGGCGACGTGTGCACCCGAGTTTCGGCGTGACCTGCATCGGCTGTCGGGTCTGGCTGCCCGGGCCGCCGACGTCGTCGCTCAGCTGACCGAAAGAGCGGTTGGCGAGTTGGCTCTGCAAGTCTCGGAAAGTCGTGTAGTAGTTGCACGTACGGCGTTGCTCGCCTATGATACGAATGTGCGGGCACACCTCTTGCGCGCGCTCGTGGCGCGCGTGGGCCCGCGCCCGGGTCGGATCGGAACGCGCAGCGCACTCAGGTTTGTTGACTCAAGCTTAAGCGGGCGTGCTGTTGATCTCGCCGGCGGCGTCGTCATACGCCGTGAGTTCGATCGCCTCATCGTCGAGCGGCCGGCGGCCGATGCACCGGCCCGCGAGCGTGAGCTGGTGATCGAGCAACCGAGCTCCGGTTCGGGTGTGGCGGTGATCGGGGGTGTGCACTGGGAGGTGGGCTGGCAGCTCGGAGCGGCGGCTGACGAAGCGACAGCGGATGCGCAGCTCGCTCGTTTCGACGTGGCAGAGCTCGAGTTCCCACTGGCGGTGCGGGCCCGGCGTCCCGGCGACCGGATGCGGCTGCCGGCCGGAACACGCAAGCTCAAGCGAGTCTTTGTGGATCGGAGGGTCGGACGCGGCGAGCGTAGCGCATATCCGGTGCTCGCTGATCGGGCTGGCGTGCTCTGGGTAGTCGGTCTCGTTCAAGGCGCCCGCGCCGCGGTGCGCGAGCGGCGCGACGTCTTCTCGGTCTGGTTCAGGCGGCCGGAATGAGCGATCTGGCGGCGCGCTACCCAGGGCTGACGCGGGTCGTCTTCTCGGAAGCGGAGATCGCGGCGCGGGTCGATGATCTGGGGCGTGAGATCGATGCGTTCTATCCGCGCGATGACGAGCTCTTGCTAGTCGGCCTGCTGAAAGGCGCGTTGGTGTTCCTGAGCGACCTGGCCCGTGCCGTCCAGCGACCGTCAGTGACGGTCGATTTCCTGGTGGCCGCCCTGTATGGCGAGGGGACGGATCCCAGCCGGGAAGTTCGACTATTATATGATATGGAGACGCCGGTCGAGGGTCGGCACGTCCTGCTGGTGGAGGATATCGTAGACAGCGGCAAGACGCTGAACCGGGTCTGCGACGAGCTGGTCCGCCGGGCACCGCGCTCACTCGAGGTCTGCACCTTCCTTCATAAGCGGCTGGCCACCGACCTGCGATGCGAGCCCCGCTGGGTCGGGTTCGATGCGCCCCCTGATTGGCTCGTCGGCTACGGTCTGGACCTCGGGGAGCGCTACCGTCACCTGCCGTTCATCGCGGCCATCGCCTCCGAGGCTGACAGAGGTCTTTAGAGATGCCGGAAATGGAACCGAACCGGGGTGAGCCCGGGCCACGTTGGGCCCGGCTGTCCAGGAGCCTGGCCTTCTGGGCGCTGATCATCTTAGTGCCGATGATCATCATCCAGATGTTGGGCTCGGGCCGCCGCGACGTGCAGAAGCTCGAGTATACCGAGTTCGTGCGCGAGCTAGAGCAGGGCAACGTCCTCAAGGTGACCGTCATCGACGGTAAGGAGATCGAGGGTGAGCTGCGGGCCCCGGTCGTCGGGACATCGCCCGACGCGGGCACGGAATTCTGGACGAAGCTGCCCATCTGGCACAGCGAAGATCTGCTGAAGCGGCTCGAGGCGTCCGGGGTCACCATCGATGCGGAGGAGGCGCGGATCAACTGGTGGAACGTGTTGATCGGCGCCTTGCCCTGGATCTTCCTCATCGGTCTGATGCTGTTCTGGCTGCGCCAGATGCAGGCCAGCGGGGCCCGTGCCTTCTCGTTCGGGAAATCGAAGGCGAAGCTGCTCAGCGGTGACACTCCCAAGCTCACCTTCGCGGACGTTGCCGGCTGTCAGGAGGCGAAGGAGGAGCTTCAAGAGACCATCGAGTTCCTCAAGGACCCGTCGAGGTTCACGCGCTTGGGCGGCCGTCTGCCGAAGGGGGCTCTGCTGGTCGGGCCACCCGGCACGGGCAAGACGCTGCTCGCCAGGGCGGTGGCGGGCGAAGCATCGCGACCGTTCTTCAGCATGTCGGGCTCGGATTTCGTCGAGATGTTCGTCGGCGTAGGTGCGTCGCGGGTGCGCGACCTGTTCGAGCAAGGCAAGGCGCACGCGCCGTGCATCATCTTCATCGACGAGCTCGATGCCGTCGGTCGGCACCGTGGCGCCGGCCTGGGTGGCGGCCATGACGAGCGTGAGCAGACGCTGAATCAGTTGCTCGTGGAGATGGACGGTTTCGAGTCCAATGAGGGTGTGATTCTCATCGCCGCAACGAACCGGCCCGACGTGCTCGACCCCGCGTTGCTGAGGCCGGGTCGTTTCGACCGCCAAATCGTGGTCGATGCACCGGATGTCAAGGGGCGCGAGGGGATCCTGAGGGTACACACGCGCAAGATTCCGCTGGCCGACGATGTCGATCTCGCCAAGCTTGCCAAAGCGACGCCCGGTACGAGCGGTGCCGACCTCGCCAACATGGTGAACGAGGCGGCGCTGCTCGCGGCGCGGCGCGACAAGGACCGGGTCGATATGCGTGACCTGGAGGAGGCGAAGGACCGGGTCCTGTTGGGTGCCGAGCGTCGCAGCATGGTGATCAGCGACGAGGAACGCCGGCTGACCGCGTATCATGAGGCGGGCCACGCGGTGGCCGCCCACTACACACCCGAATGTGACCCGCTGCACAAGGTGACCATCGTCCCCCGGGGCCGGGCGCTCGGTCTGACCTTCTCGATGCCGGAAGACGACAGGCACAACTACTCGAAGCAGTACCTGATGGCTCAGCTGGTGTACGCCTACGGCGGGCGGGTGGCGGAGGAGCTGGTGTTCGGTCCCGAGAAGATCACGACGGGCGCCGGCAATGACATCGAGCGCGCCACAGCCCTGGCCAGGCGCATGATCTCCGAATGGGGGATGTCCGAGACCGTCGGGCCTATGAACGTGGGTGACCGCGGGGACGAGATCTTCCTCGGTCGCGAGATCGTGGAGCGTCGCGACGTGAGCGAGCAGATGGCTCAGTTGGTCGATGAGGAGATACGCAAGCTGTTGGATGATGCGTACGAAGACGCCAGTCGCATCGTGAACGAGCATATCGACAAGCTGCACGTCCTGGCCAAAGCCCTCCTCGAGCGAGAGACCCTGGATTCGGATGACATCAGGGCCGTGTTCGAGGGGCGGGACCTGCCACCGCTCCCCGATGAGGGAAGGGCGAAGCTTGATGGCGGGCAAGAGGCAGCGACGCGCGCTCCCTCCAGCGCGAAGCTCGAGCCCGCCGCCTCGCTCGGACCCGCGCGTGAGGAGAAGGGGGAGCCCGAGACGTCGCGATGACCAGAGAGCGAACGGTGGAGGGTGGGTTCGCCACCGGCTGGCGCACCGCGCGCCGGACGCTCAGCCTCGAGAGACCGGTGGTGATGGGTGTGCTGAACATCACACCGGATTCCTTCTCCGACGGCGGGCACTTCTTCGGCCAGGACAAGGCTCTGAGGCGGCTGGAGGAGATGCAGACCGAGGGGGCGGACATAGTCGATGTCGGCGGTGAGTCCACGCGGCCGGGCTCGGATCCGGTGAACGGTGAGGAAGAGCTTCGCCGGGTGCTGCCCGCCATCGAGGCGGCGGCCGCACGGCTCGAACTGCCCGTCTCCGTCGACACGACGAAGTCGCGTGTTGCCCGGGCGGCTCTGGATGCGGGCGCCGAGATCATCAACGATATCTCCGGCCTCCGCTTCGATCCCGAGCTGGCGGAGCTGGCAGCGGCGTCGGGCGCCGGCTTGGTGCTGATGCATATCCGCGGCGAGCCGCGCACGATGCAGCGACACGTTCACTACGACGATCTCGTGGCTGAGATCGTCGGGGAGTTGAGCGAGTCGACCGAGCGGGCGCTGGGCGCGGGGTGCCGGCGCGAGCAGCTCGTGGTCGACCCTGGGATCGGGTTCGGAAAGACCGCGGAACACAACCTCGCGATCATCAACGAACTGGATCGCGTCGGCGAACTCGGCTACCCGGTGTTGATCGGCCCCTCGCGGAAGTCGTTTATCGGCAAGACGTTGGGGCTGGAGGTCGGGGAACGGCTCGAGGCGACGATAGCAGCCTGCGTGGTCGGTTTGCTCCGCGGCGCGCGGATATTCCGCGTCCACGACATCAGGGAGGCACGGCGAGCCCTGGACATGGCCGAGGCGATAGTGAGAGGTTCGAGCGGTGCAGAGCCTGATTGAGCGAATAAGCTTCCTGACCCCGGGATTCTGGGATCTGGTCCAGATCTTGGTGGTAGCCTTCCTCTTCTACCGCCTGCTGCTGCTCTGGGCCGGGACCCGGGCCATCCAGATGCTGCTTGGCCTCATCGTGCTGTTCGCCGTCTACGCGCTGGCCGAAGTCCTGCAGCTCGAGCTGATCCGCTACCTGTTGCAGGCCGTGTTCATCTACGGTCCGCTCGCCGCCATCGTCATCTTCCAGCCGGAGCTGCGCAGCGCGCTCACCCGGCTGGGCCAGAGCCGCTTCTGGCGCTATTTCTCGCGGCCACAGGCCAGCTCGGAGATTATTCAGGTGCTCGTCCAGGGGGCCGAGGTCCTGGCGAGAAAGCGAATCGGGGCCATCGTCGCCGTGGAGCGCGAGGTGGGGCTGGAGGAGTACACGCGGCGGGGCTCGCCGGTGCACGCACCCGTCAGCGCCGAGCTACTCGAAGCCATCTTCACCCGCTACGGCCCGCTCCACGACGGCGCCGTCATCGTCCGTGGCGAGTCGATTCTGGCCGCCCGCTGCATTTTGCCGCTAACCCAGTTCCCCGTCACCGACCGGAGCTTGGGGACCCGACACCGCGCCGCGATCGGTCTCTCCGAGGAGACCGACGCCGTGGTGATTGTCGTCTCGGAGGAGACCGGGGCGATCTCACTGGCCCAGCGCGGACGGCTGGAACGGGGCGTGACGGCCGAGCGGCTACGGGAGGCGCTGGGGGCGAAGCCCGCGAGTCGCGCGCAGCTGGCCGCCTCCCAGCCGGCCGCGGCCACCCAGGCCGGCCAGGCCCAGGCCGGTGAACTGAGTCTCGTTGACAGAAGCTCCCCGGGATCTTAGTCTTCTGCCGAAGAACCCATTACCACAACCGAAGTCCTGGACCGGCAACAGCGAGGGTCGCTTTGCAAACCGATGCCCAATACGCTCTACTAGAGCTGTTCAGGGACGGCGGCTTCATGATGTACTTCCTGGTGCTGGCATCCCTGCTGGCGTTGGGGGTCATCATCGCCAAGGCCTATATCCTCTTCGTCGCGCACCGAGATAGCCGCAGGTTACTGCGGAAGATCGCCGATGCCCCGAAGGGTGTCGATGGCACGATAAGCCTCGCCGATGAGACGCAGGGACCCGTGGCCGCCATCCTCTCCGCCGGGCTGCGCCGCGTCCGCGAACGCGGTCATAGCGACGTGGACATCGAGAAGGCTGTCACCACGACAGGCTCGATCGAGCTCGGCTTCCTCGAGCGCGGCCTCGTAGTCCTCGCCACGGTCGCCAACGTGGCACCGATGATGGGCTTTCTGGGCACCGTCGTCGGGATGATCGCAGCGTTCGGAGCCGTCGCCGAGGCCGGTCAGATCGAGGCCGCCTTGGTAGCCGGCGGCATCAAGGTGGCTCTGATCACCACAGCCACCGGTCTCACGATCGCGATCCCGGTGAATATCGCCTATAACTTCTTCGTCACCCGGATCGATCGCCTGATCATCGATATGGAACGTGGAGCGGAGGCGGTGCTGGATATGTCGGCGCCCGCTGCCGCTCACCCAACGAGCTAGAGGTTCGTCGTATGGCTCTGCTCCAGAGAAAAAGCAAGGTAAGCGACGAGATCCCCACCGCGTCGATGGCGGATATCGCCTTCCTGCTGCTCATCTTCTTCCTCACCACTACGGTGTTCGAGGAGGAGAAGGGATTACCCATCGTGCTACCGGAAGCGTCGGCGGTGGAGCAGGCGGTATCGCAGAGGAACATCATCCACTTCTTGGTGCAGGAGGACGGCGCAGTCGTGATCCGGCGCGGCGAGAGCCAGGCCGAGCAGATAGTCTCCTACAGCGAGATCGAGGGAATAATGCGGCAGGAGATCGCCAACAACCCAAACATCATCGCGGCCGTCAAGACCGCTCCCAACGCGCCGTACCGGCACATGATCAACGTCCTCGATGAGCTGCAGAAAGTGAATGCGGAGCGAGTATCGCTGCAGGTCTGGGAGAGGTAACTACGATGGCTAAGAAGAGCGGTGGATTCGAGAGAAAGTCGAAAGCGGCGAGCGAGATTCCCACGGCCTCGATGGCCGACATCGCGTTCCTGCTCCTCATCTTCTTCATGGTATCGACGACTTTCAGGCGCGAACAGCCGCGTCACTTGTCGTTCCCGCAGGCGCAGGCGACCCAGAAGATCGATGAGCAGCGCAGGAACATCCTGCATGTGTGGATCGAACCCAACGGCGATGTGTATATTAATGATGCCAGGATCCCGATGGATCAGGTAGGTGAGGTGGTGCTACCACTATACCGGGCCAGCGATCGGGCGCTTATGGTTTCGATCCGCGGCGACAGGGATGTCCCGTACCGCTTCGTCAACTCGGTGACTGAAGAGCTGAGATCGGCCAACGCGGTGCGTGTGTTCTTCCATACGGACCTTGAAAGTCAATTGACGCGGGCAAGGAGGTAAGCGGCAATGGCAGTCGAAACAGAGGCCGCAGGCGGAACTTCCGTCTTTCACCAGACGGCGAATGACCGGTTCAAGAAGTCGTCGAACCAGTGGTTCTTCGGCAGCATCGTCCTGGCCACAGTTCTCCACTTCGGGCTGTTCCAGTTCTTCCCCGAGCTGACGGCGTCCGATGTGAGCTTCGGGGTGACCGAGTTCGAGGCGATCGAGCTGCCGCCGGAAGTGGAGATTCCACCACCGCCCGAGCAGATCTCACGGCCCGCCGTGCCGGTGGTCGCCACCACGGCGCTCGAAGAGGACGTCACGATCGCGCCGACGACCTTCGAGGAAAACCCGGTCGAGAGCCTGCCGCCGCCGCCCAGCGATGCGAGCCGCATCGGTGACCGGCCGGTCTTCACACCCTACACGGTGAGCCCCGAAATCAAGGACCGCGCACGCGCGGCGGAGATCGTGATGCAGCACTACCCGAAGATCCTGCAGGACGCCGGGATCGGTGGTCGGGTGTACGTCTGGCTGTTCATCGACACGAACGGTCGCGTCCAGAACGCTCAGGTGCAGGAAAGCTCCGGCAACGCCACGCTCGACGATGCCGCGCTGCAGGCGGTGTACGAGTTCGAGTTCACGCCGGCCCTCAACATGGACAAGCGGGTGCCGGTCTGGGTGGCCTTTCCGATCGTCTTCGAGAGTCCCGTCTGATCTCGCGCCGGACGCGGGATCGGGCCCGGCACCGCCACGGCGGTGCCGGGCCTTTTTGTCTTGATTCGCCCCTGCGAGCCGCGTAAGTTTGCTTGATTATGTATCTTGAGCGACTCGGACGCGCGTTGCCCCAACTGCGTGAACAACTCGAGCGGGCCTGTGAACGCGCCGGTCGCTCCAACGCCGACTCGATCACCGTCGTGGGGGTGACCAAAGGTCACCCGCTGGAAGCGACATTCGCCGCTCGAGATGCGGGTCTGCAGGTCATCGGCGAGAACCGCGTGCAGGAGGCGCGGGCGAAGTGGGAGGCCGCAGGCGATCTCGGCCTGAGCTGGCACCTGGTGGGGCATCTGCAACGCAACAAGGTTCGCCAGGCACTGCAGATGTTCGAGCTTATCCACTCGGTGGACTCGCTTCGACTCGCGGCGGCGATAGACAAGGAGGCCGAGCGGCTCGGCCATAGCGTGTCAATCCTGGTTCAGGTCAATGCCTCGGGCGAGGAGTCCAAATACGGTTTCGCCGTGGATGATGCGTTCGGCCCGATAGCCGAGATCTGCGATCTGAGGCACATCCGGGTCGAAGGACTCATGACCATGGCGCCGTTCACTGCCGACGAGGACGTGTTGCGCAAGACTTTCCGACGTACACGTGCGCTGTTCGACCGCTGTCGGGATGATCTCGACAGATTCGGAGGTCAGCATGTATCGATGGGGATGACCAACGACTTCGAGATCGCGGTCGAGGAAGGCAGCACGATGGTCCGAATCGGCACAGCGTTGTTTGGGGAGCGGTTACGATGATCGATCTGACACCACTCGATGTGCGCAAGAAGAAGGGCGACTTCCGGCGCGCAGTACGGGGATACGACACCGAGCTCGTAGACGATTTCCTCGACATGGTCGCCGAGCGCCTCGAGGAGCTCGTGAAGCAGAACGTCGCCTTGTCCGAGCGCGCGGAACACCTACAGGAACAGGTCGCGTCGTTCCGCGAGCGCGAGAAGGCGCTCAACGAAGCGCTCGTGACCGCCCAGCAGCTCCGCGCTGAGGCACAGGTTCAAGCCGACCGTGAGGCCGACCTGATTCGCCGTGAGGCACAGAGCCAGGCCGACCGCGTCATCGAGGAAGGGCAACGGTCGTACCGTGAGATCGCTCGTGACATCGAGGCACTCCACACCCGGAGGCGCCAGTTCGTCCGCGCCTTCGGAACGCTGCTCGAGCGCTACCTCTCCGAGCTCGAGGTGGAGGAAGCGCGGCTAAGCGAGTCAGAGATCGAGATACCGGCGGTGCCGTCCAGCCAGGTCGAACCGCCGCCGAATTCCCCGCCAGCTCAGCAGCCGGCGCCGGACGAGGAGGTGGACCAGCCGACCGGTGCGGCGGAGCCGGTCAGCCCGGAGGAGGGTGAATGGCTCTCCTCGCTCGTCGCCGATACTGAGAAGGAGGAGCGGGCTTGATGGCCGCCCCCGCCCCCGCCGATCTCGTGCGCCGGATCCGTGCTGCGTCACAGGCCATCAGGACTCGGTCCGAGCTCAGACCGCACGTGGCGGTCATCCTGGGCACCGGGCTGGGCGCTCTGGCGGACGAGATCGGCGCGGAAGCGAGCATCCCGTACGATGAGATACCCGGTTTTCCCATCTCCACCGTCGAGAGCCACAGCGGCCGGCTGCTGATGGGCGACCTGGCGGGGCAACCCGTTGTGGCCATGCAGGGCCGGTTCCACCGCTACGAGGGGTATACCCTGCCTCAGGTCACCTTCCCCGTCCGAGTGATGCGAGACCTGGGTGCCGAGATTCTCATTGTATCCAACGCCTGCGGCGGCATGAACCCGATGTGGGATGTGGGTGACCTGATGCTCATCGCGGACCATATCAACTTGCTGGGTGACAACCCTTTGATCGGGCCGAATCTTGACGAACTGGGCCCGCGCTTCCCGGACATGTCGGAGCCCTACGACGAGGGGCTGCAACGTCTCGCTATCGATGTGGCGCGGGAGGAGAAGATCACTTTGCGACGTGGCATCTACGTGGCGGTCAGCGGGCCAAACCTCGAGACGCGGGCCGAGTACCGCTTCCTGCGGGCGATCGGCGCCGACGTCGTCGGAATGTCGACCGTGCCGGAGGTCATCGTCGCCCTACACGGCGGCATGAGGGTGCTGGGCATCTCGATCATAACCGACAGCTGTCTGCCGGATGCGCTCAAGCCGGCGAGCGTTGAGGAGATCATCAAGGCGGCCGGTGTGGCGGAGCCGAAGCTCACGCTGCTGATCAAGAATGTCGTGGCCCAATTGGGCTGATACCCTGATATGACGGATAAGCTCTACCGCGAGATACCCGAGGACCCAACCGAGCTCGAAGAAGACGTCCTGGAGACCTGGAAGCGAGAGGACACGTTCCGCCTTACGCTCGAGCTGACCAGGGATGGCGAGCCGTTCGTATTCTACGAAGGCCCGCCGACGGCGAACGGCCGGCCCGGCATCCACCACGTCTTCTCGCGATCGCTCAAGGACACCTTCTGTCGCTACAAGACGATGCAGGGACGTTCGGTCACCCGCATCGCCGGCTGGGATACGCACGGCCTGCCGGTAGAGGTCGAAGCGGAGAAAGCGCTCGGCATTTCCGGTAAGCCGGGGATCGAGAAGATCGGTGTCGAGCGGTTCGCCGAGGTCTGCCGCCAGCATATCTTCACCTACAAGGAGGACTGGGAAAAGCTCTCTCTGCGTATAGGTTTCTGGCTCGACTACTCGCGCCCCTATATCACCTGCTCGCCGGAGTTCGTCGAGAGCGTCTGGTGGGCACTCTCGCAGTTCCACGAGAAGGGCCTGCTCTACCGCGGGCACAAAGTCCTACCGTACTGTCCACGCTGCGGGACGGGGCTCTCGAGCCACGAGGTCGCGCTCGGTTACGAGGACGTCACCGAGCCGGCGGTGACGGTCAAGTTCCCGCTCGAGGATCGACCGGGTGAGTACCTGCTGGCTTGGACGACTACACCCTGGACGCTGCCGGGAAACATCGCGCTCGCCGTTAGCCCGATGATCGCCTACGTAAAGGCGCGCGTCGGCGACGAGGTCTTCTACCTGGCGGAACGACTGGCCGACGAGGTGTTGGGGGTGGAGTACGAGGTTCTCGAGACGATGCCCGGCGGCAAGCTGGAAGGTCTTCGCTACGAGCCGCCGTTCCCTTTCCTTGCCGACGTCGTGGGAAAGGAGCACGGCTGGTTCGTGGCCGTGGCCGACTTCGTCACCGCCGACGAGGGCACCGGGATCGTGCACACCGCCGTGATGTACGGTCAGGACGATTACGATCTCGGAGTGGAGTTGGGCCTCCCGATGCACCACCTGGTCGACGAGGAAGGCCGTTTCAACCCGGAAGTGAAGACCTGGGCAGGTGTCTTCGTCAAGGACGCCGACCCCGAGATCGTCGAGGCACTGAAGGAAACCGGTCGGCTCTGGAAGGCTGCGGACTACACCCATAGCTACCCGTTCTGCTGGCGCTGCGACACACCGCTCCTCTACTACGCTCGCGACTCCTGGTATCTGCGTACCACGGCGGTGAAGGATCGACTGCTGAAGAACAACGCTGCCGTCAACTGGCATCCGC
>JASFTY010000065.1:0-12143 GCA_050050535.1 Gemmatimonadales bacterium
AGGCAATATGCGGCGGCGTTGCCGGGGCGCGCTACCGGTGGGCGGTGGGTCGGTGCGTCGGTACGTCGGCAGATACCTGGGAGTGTGGAAGGATACGCGATGCAGGACGGCGGACAGGGCGGCGGATCGATTGACGGGCGGCAGCCCGGGGTGATTGCGGCGTTCGCCGCCATCTACCTGATCTGGGGGTCGACCTACCTCGCCATCCGCTTCGCCATCGAGACCCTGCCGCCCTTCCTGATGACCGGGTTCCGCTTCCTGGCGGCCGGGTTGCTGCTGTACGGCTGGGCGCGCCTACGGGGTGCGCGGCGCCCGGCGCCCTCGCACTGGGCGGTGGCGGCGGTCGTCGGTACGGCGATGCTGGGGTTCGGCGTCGGCGGTGTCTCGTGGGCCGAGCAGCACGTGCCGTCAGGGGCGGCGGCGCTGATCGTCGCCGTCGGCCCCCTCTGGATGGTGCTGATCGATTGGCTGTTCTACGACGGCGAGCGGCCGGACCTCGCGGTCCTGGTCGGGATCCTGCTGGGGTTCAGCGGCGTCGCGATTCTGATCGGGCCCGAGCAGCTGGCCGGAGCCGGGCGGATCGACATAGCGGGCACCGGGGTGATCCTGTTGGGGACGCTGGCCTGGTCGTTCGCCTCGCTCTACACGCGCAAGGGCCATCTGCCCGATTCCCCGGCCCAGGCGACAGGAATGGAGATGCTGACCGGCAGCGTTGTTCTGCTGCTGGCCGGGACGGCGTTCGGAGAATGGCCGCGGCTCGACCTCGGCGGTGTGTCGCTGCGCTCCCTGCTGGCGCTTGCCTATCTGGCCGTGCTCGGCTCGATCGTCGCCCTGAGCGCCTACCTGTGGCTGCTGAAGGTCTCGACGCCCGCCCGCGTCATCACCCACGCCTACGTCAACCCGATCGTCGCCGTCTTCCTTGGCTGGGCGCTGGCCGACGAGCCGCTGAGCGCGCGTGTGCTGGTGGCGAGCGCCGTGATCATCGCGGGCGTGCTGGTCATCGTTACGCGGCGGGTGCCGGCTCCCGAGGTCGAGCATGGGTGAGGTTGGTGGGCGGTGATCAGTAATCAGTGATCGGTGATCAGTGATCAGTGGCGCCGTGGTGTGATGATAGGACGTTGATGGGTGCTGCCTGGGGTTGGCTGGGGAGGCTTCGGAACGTCGGCCGGTAGCGCCGGCTAACAAAAATCATTACCCATGTCGCGCCACGCCAAGAGCTTCCGAGACCTTGAGGTCTACGAAAAGGCATGCTGCACTGCTGAGAAGATATTCCAGCTGAGCAGGTCTTTCCCAAGAGAGGAGACTTACTCGCTAACCGATCAGATACAGATACGGCGCTCTGCCTGGTCGGTGGGCGCCCACATTGCAGAGGCCTGGGGTAGACGCCAATACAGGCGTGACTTCGTCAGGCGGTTGGCTGGTGCAGACTCGGAGCAACACGAGACCCAGCATTGGATCCGCGCAGCAGCTGTCTGCGGGTACATAACCGGAGCACAGGAAGAGGAGCTGACTAGCGAAATGGCCGAGATCGGTCGAATGCTGCACGGCATGATGAGGAAGGCCCATCGCTTCTGTCGACCGACGCCGGCCACTGATGACTGATCACTCAGCTCCCCGGAAGCGTTTCGTCTTCGCGAACCCGCGGCGCGATCGCGAACCCGCTGAACCCGTACAGGATGGCAAACAGAAAGCCCGTGTAATTCATCACCGCCCACGGCAGGTAGCTCAGGGTCGGGACATCGAGGGTCGCGGCCATGAAGACGCCGGCGGCCGACCACGGGATGAGCGGCACGATAACGGTCCCGCTGTCCTCGAGCGTACGTGACAGGTTCTTCGCCGCCAGCTCGCGCGCCCGGTAGGCGGGCGCGAACAGCTCGCCCGGCATCAGGATCGTCAGGTAGCTCGACCCGGTGATCAGCGCGGTGAAGATCGTCGAGCCGACCGTCGCGGCGACGAGCTGGCCGGTGGTACGGGTGAGCCGCATCAAGTGCCCGAGCGCGACGTCCAGCAGGCCCGCCCGGTTGGCGATCCCGGCGAACGAGAAGGCGGCAAAGACGATGAGCGTGACCTCCATCATCGGCCCCATACCGCCACGCGAGAGCAGGCCGTCCACTGCGGGATCGCCGGTATCGGCGACGTAGCCGCTGACCGCCGCCTCCGCCACATCGCTCAGCGACTCGCCCTGGAAGACGAGCGCCATGACGCCGGCCAGTGCCGAGGCGAGCAGGATCCCGGGTATCGTGGGTCGCTGGCGGATCGCGAAGTAGAGGACCACCGGCAGCGGCAACAGGACCCAGGGACTCATCACGAAGGCGTTCCCCAGCGTATCGAGGATCGCCGCCACCCGCTCGGGCGACGCGGCGGACTCGGCCCGCAGCCCGACGACCAGGTAAACCAGGAGACCGAGGATCCAGGCGGGCGCCGTGGTCCACAGCATGTGGCGGATGTGGTCGAACAGGTTCGACTGGGCGGCGACCGGCGCCAGGTTGGTGGTGTCGGAGAACGGCGAGAGCTTGTCGCCGAAGTAGGCGCCGGCGACGATCGCACCCGCCGCGGCACCCAACGGTACGCCGAGCCCCGCGGCGACGCCCACCAGCGCTATGCCCATCGTGCCGACGGTCCCCCACGAGGTGCCGGTGAACAGCGAGACGAACGAGCAGAGCACGCACGCCGTGACCAGGAAGAAGCGCGGCGAGATCGTGTGCAGCCCCAGCATCAGCAGTAGCGGGATGGTCCCGGCGGCGATCCAGGTGGAGATCAGCGCGCCGACACAGACCAGGATCAGGGCCGCCGGCAGCGCTTTGGCGATCCCTTCGATGATCCCGGCCTGCAGCTCGGCCCAGGTGTAGCCGAGTCGCACGGCGACCAGTCCGGCGGCGGCGGCGGCGGCGATGAGCAGGACCTCGATGCGCAGCCGGTAGACGCCGTAGCCGATCCCCAACAGCAGCGCCATGAAGACGAACGGCAGGAACGCCTCGAGCGCGGTCGGACGTCGTCGCTCTTCGCTCATCAGCCGTGTCGTATCCAGCGCGCCAGTTCCGGGAGCGTCGGGCGCTTGCCGGTCATCAGCAGTCCGACACGATAGATGCGGCCGCCGACCCAGGCCACGCAGAGGATCGCCGCGATCTGCAGGGTGAAAATCAGCGGGATCTCCCAGAGCTCGACGACGCCCAGCGTGTAGCGCGCGATGAACAGGACCGGCGTGAAGAACGGGATCCAGGATAGGACGGCCGACGACTGGCTGGCCGGCGACTCGAGCACGATCGGGATGATCAGCAGCGGGATGATCACCAGCAGCGTCACGGGGAACTGGAGGTGCGAGGCTTCCTGCTCGCTGCTCGCGATGGCGCCCACCGACGCGTACATGCCGCCGTAGAGGAAGTAGCCGGTGAGGAACAGGCCCACGAAGAGCAGGAGCGTATCGAGCCCCAGCGGCAAGTTCTGCAGGAACTCGACGTCGGCGAACGCCTGCGCACTCGCCGCGTAGACCAGTAGCAGCCCGGCGACGGCCAGCCAGATCCCGATCTGCGTGAGCCCGACCGCCCCGACGCCCAGCGTCTTGCCGAGCATCAACTGCCACGGCCGCACGCTCGACAAGATGATCTCGACCGTCTTGCTCGCCTTCTCCGCCACCGCGGCCCGCAACATCATGGCCCCGTACAGCAAGACGACCATGTAGATCATCAGCGCCAGGACGTGGGCGACGATCGCGCTCTGCCCCTCCTCGCGCGCTGCGCCCTCCTCGGTGACCCGATAAGCGGCGACCTCGATCTCGCGGCTGAGCTGTGCGGCGGCCGCCGGCTCGAGCCCCAGCGTCCGCGCCTGGAGCCGCCTCACGGCGGTGGTCGCGGCGGGCTCCAGCGTCGCCCTAACCAGGGTCAGGCCCACGTCGCGCCCCCAGTATTCGATGGTGCCGCCTTCGAGGACGTCGGCCGGTACGTAAAGGAACCCCGAGAGCCGCTGATCCAGAACCTGTTGGCGGAGCGTGGCGATGGCGGTCTCGGGTTCCCCGGCCGGCGGCGGCATGTAGCGCAACCGCCCCTCCTGGAACGCATCGGTCTCCAGGAGCTCGTGAGTCAGCCGGCCGCTCTCGTCGATCACGCTGATCGTCAGGACACGGTCGCCCTCGCGCACCATCAGCGCGACGGGGATCGCCATGGCGCCGATCATCAGCACAGGCGCCAGGATGGTGATCGCGATGAACCACCTGGTGCGAACGCGCGCCAGGTACTCGCGGCGGATGACGGCGATCAGCTTGCTCACGGCTCACTCACGGGCCCGAGCCACGAAGATCTCATGGAGCGACGGCTCGCTCACCTGGAACTGGCGGACGATGGCGCCGGCCGCCACCGCCGCCTCCAGCAGCTGCTGCGGCTCGACGCCCTCCTGCAACGACACGGCCAGGCAGACACCACGGTCCTCGACGGCGGCGACCAGGGAGCGGTCGCCGAGCAGACTGTCGCCGCCCTCCATCGCCAGCAGGACGCGCCGCTGCCCGGCCAGCCAGGCCTCGCGCTTGATCTCGGCCAGCGGGCCGTCGAGCACCTTGCGGGCATCCTTGATCATCACGACGCGCTCGCAGAGCCGCTCCGCCTGCTCCATGTTGTGGGTCGAGAACAGGACGGTGGCGCCGCGATCCTTCTCCTCGAGCACGATCTGCTTCAGCAGGTCGACGTTCAAGGGATCGAGACCGGCGAACGGCTCGTCGAGGATCAGCAGCTCCGGCTCATGGAGCACGGTGCCGATGAACTGCACCTTCTGCTGCATCCCGCGGGACAGGTCCTCCACCTTCCTGTCGGCCCAATCGGCCAGCTCGAGTCGCTCGAGCCAGCGGCGCGCACGCTCGCGGCCGACCCGGCGCGGCGTCCCCTTGAGCTCGCCGAGGAACTCGAGCAGCTCGAGCACCTTCATCTTCGGGTAGAGGCCACGCTCCTCCGGCAGGTAGCCGATGCGGTCCCGGGCTTCCGGCGTGGGGCGCTGACCCAGTAACTGGACGCTACCACGGTCGGCGCCGATGATGTCGAGCATGACGCGGATGGTGGTCGTCTTGCCGGCGCCGTTCGGCCCGAGCAGGCCACAGATGGTAGAGCGCGGCACCGAGAGGTCGAAGTCGTCGACGGCGACCTTGGTGCCGTACTGCTTGCGGATACCCTCCAGGCGGATCGCGAGATTGCCGTCCATGCGCCTGCGATGCTACTCTCCCGCTGACCGTCATCGCAAGTGATGGCGCCGCCCCGCCGCTTCCGGTACCTTGAACGCCGATGTCTGAGACCGTTTTGCTCGTCGAGCTGCTGATCGTCGCGATCGTCGTCGCGATCGTAGTCAAGTACGTCCGCCTGCCCTACACCATCGCTCTCGTCCTGGCAGGCGTGTTCGTCGGCCTGCTGCCCGAAGTCCCCGCCTTTCCCGTCGCACCCAGCCTGTGGCTGCTGCTCTTCCTGCCGCCGCTGTTGTTCGAGGGGACGATCAACATGGACCTCGAGCTGCTCAAGCGCTACGCGACGCCCGTCGGGCTGCTCGCGTTCCTTGGCATGCTCGTCTCGGTGGCGCTGCTCGCCGCCGCCTTCCACTTCCTGCTCAGTCTGCCCGTCCCGCTCGCCACGTTGCTGGCCGTCATATTGAGCCCCACCGACCCGGTCTCGGTCCTGGCGACCTTCAAGGAGTACGGCGTGGCGCGTGGGCTGCAGACGATCGTCGAGGGCGAATCGGTCTTCAACGACGGCGTCGCCGTCGTCCTCTTCGTCATCGTCCTGGCCTGGGTCGGCGGTGACGCGATCACCGTCGCGGAGGGGGTCGTCGAGTTCGTCAAGGTCGTCGCCGGCGGCGCGCTGGTCGGCCTCGTCCTCGGCTACCTCACCCACCGGCTCTACTCGGTGATCGACGACAACCTCATCGAGGTCGGCCTCTCGCTCGCACTCGCCTACGGCGCCTACCTCGCCGCCGAGCGGCTCGAAGTCTCCGGGGTCATCGCCGTCGTCGTCGCCGGCCTGATCATCGGCAACTACGGCCGCATCTTCTCCATGAGCCCCAGCACGCGCCTCAGCCTCACCCACTTCTGGGAGGTCGCGGCGTTCGTGATCAACGGCCTGCTCTTCCTGATGATCGGGCTCACCGTCGAACGCGGCGGCCTGTTCGCCTACGCCGGCGAGATCGGGCTCGTCTTCCTCGCCATGCTCGTCGCCCGCGCGCTCGTCGTCTACGGGTCGATCGGCGGCTACCAGCTGCTCTCGGGCCGCCGGCTGCCCGAAGGCTGGATCCACGTGGTCAACTGGGGCGGCCTGCGCGGCAGCATACCGGTGGCACTGGCCCTCGGCCTGCCGCTCTTCGTCGCGCAGGTCGATCAGTTGCGGGCCGTCACGCTGGGCGCCGTATTCCTCTCGCTCGTCGTCCAGGGCATCACGCTCAAGCCGCTGCTGCGCCGCCTCGGCCTCGTGCGCCGCCCGCAGTTGCAGGAGGAGTTCGAGCGCGCCCAGGGTTTGGCGATGGCGGCGCGTGCGGCGCTCAACGAGTTGGAATGGTTGCACGGGCGCGGCGAAATATCCGACTCGCTGTACCGCAAGCTGAACCGCTACTTCGAGGCGGTGCGGCAGGAGAACGCGGCGGCGCTGTCGAGCTTGGCCGAGGACCACGGCGCGGTCCGGCGGCGGCAACTGGCGCGCGTGAGCACACAGCTGTTCGCCGCCGAGCGGACGGCGCTGGACGAGGCGCTACGGCGCGGCCTGCTCAGCGAGGAGGTATGGCGCGAGCTGAAGCGTGAGGTCGACGCGCGTCTGGTCGAGGGTGAGGAGGCCGGCTGGGAGCGGCTGTGGGAGGAAGAGCAGGTGGATCTCGAAGAGACATACCCACCTCAAGATGTCGAGCCGCGCTGAGAGATGTGGAGGTAAAGAACGATGGCCGAGAGACGGAAGAGGTTCATACGGTGGCTGCTGCCGAAGCTGATCATCTTCGCGATCGGCGTGGCGCTTGGCTACTACGCGCGCGACCAGCAGCAGAGTGATTTTCAGGATCTGTACGAGGAGGCGCGGGCCGAGCTGGAGGAGTTGAGGGAGACGGGCGCGGAGGTGATCGAGCGTGGCCGGCGCGCCGGTGAGGCGATGAAGGCGGCCGCCGACAGCACGAAGGCGGCGGTGGAAGAGGTCAGCGGCGGCAACTAGCAGGTCGCTGAAGAACGTCCGTGGAGTCGGGTCGGCGCCGGGGAACCGCTCGCTGCGGCCGACCCGGCAGCCGACGCCGGTGCACCCCGCGAGGACGTCGGACAGCTCACCCGCAGACTTGGCCAAAGGAACTGAGCCGGGTCGCCAAAACCAGCTCCGCGCTGGTCCCCCGGCTCCTCCTGGCCCGGATCGATGCAGGGCAGGGAAAGGCTGGGAGCGAAACGATCCACTCCCAGCTGTCCCCTCGTCTCAGTTGAGCAATATGAGTGCGGCGGCGGCGGCGAGGGCGAGGTAGAGGATCAGAGAGAGCAAGCGACTGCCGCGGGGCCCGGTCTGGCCGACGGTAACGGCGTCGGGCACGCCGGCGCGGACGGGGGTGACCTCGTTCGCTTTGACGATGTCCTCACCCGAGGCGACCCTGCGCAGGAAGGCGAACTCGTACCTGCCGATCTGAACGACATCCCCGACCTTGAGCTTGTAAGGCTCGTCGATCTTGCGGCCGTTGACCCTCGTTGTGGTACGTCCGAGGTCGCGGAGCAGGTACTGCCCTCTCTGGTAGGTGATCTCGGCGTGCAGACGAGAGATCTTCCGGTCGGGGATGATGAGATCACAACGCTTTTCGCGTCCGATCCGGAAGCCGGAGCGGTCTATGATGTAGGACTGGTTGTTGTCTAGCCTGCGCAGTACGGCGACGACCCGGCGCCCCTCCTCGGCCGGTGTCATGCGCCGCAGCAGCTCCGGCGCCACGGCGCCTCGGTTCGCCTGCGATTCCGGCACCGTCTGCGCCACCGCCGCCGGTACCGGCGCAGCCAACTTGACCGTGTCCTCGCCGCCGTCGTCGATGAACAGGATCGTGCAGCCATCGAGCGATAGGCGATCACCGTTGAACAGGGCGACGGGGTCGCGCTGCAACGGGCGCCCGTTGATCTCGATGGGGCCCGCGTCGGCGATGGCCCAGGCGAAGGCGCCGAAATCCTCGATGCTGATCGCGACCCGGTACCCGTCGCCGAGCTCGGCGAGGCGGATGCCGGCCGCCTCGTCCGACCCGACCAGATTCTCCCCGCTCTTCAGCCTGTAGAGACGTCCCCGGGACTCGATGAACGGCACTTCGATATCTCTCCTGGCGGGCGGAAGCGGTGGGAGGTCCGGCGGGCCGGGGGCTCCTGTCCCCGATACTGAGATGCCCCGCGGCGGGGCATCGTTAAGTGGATACACGCCAGGGGAAGGCCGCGTTCCGCCGGGATTGACCGGCCCCGGCGGCGCCCGCATCTTGAGCGAGTACTCCCCCAGCTGTGTCCCGCGGCGCTGTACAACCGTTGAGCTGCCGCCCAAGGGCTTAGATAGATTCCGGCTGGGATCTTCCCGCCGAGCGGTCGTTGTGGACCGCAGCGGCGCGTCGCCCCGCGAGGACGGGCGAGGCGCCTAGGTACAGTCATCTCAACGGGATACGCGCAACGCCCGCACGGGCTCGCGAACTGGCGCCAATGCTGCGTAACAGGTACGGGTTCTCACTCGTAGAAGCGATCGTCGTCATGCTGCTGATCGCGGTGGTGGCGTCGGTGGCCGTCCCGCGCGCGCTGAAGCCCAGCCCCGCCAGGCAGGTCGAGCTGGCGGCGCGGGCGCTGGCCCGGGACCTCGAGCTGCTGCGCATGCAGGCGATAGCGGCGAAGCGCCACGTTCGTGTCCGCTTCGAACAGTCGAGCAGGTTTTACACCGCCTTCATGGACACGACGGCGCTGCGCTCGGGCTCGATCGGCGAGACCGCCGCGGAAGTGCACGCCAGCCGGCTGCTGGCGCGGGGCTCCAGCGGCGACGTCCCGGGTGTGCAGTTGCCGCGCGGCATCGAGTTCGGAACCGGCATAGCGACGGTCGGCCCTCCGGGTCATGAGGCGTCGGGTGCTCTGGTGCTGGCGCAGGGTGACCATGTGGAGTTCGATTCGCGCGGCATGGTGGCGCCGCCGGGCGCCGGCGGCGTGATCTACCTGACGCACGAGGAGGTCACGTCGGCGGTGGCGGCGGTGACGATCACGGGCGCCAGCGCGTTCCGCACCTGGGTGTTCCGCGGCGGCGAGTGGACGAAATGAAGAGACCTCCGGCGATCGTTACCTCGGAGAGCGGGGTCGGGATGGTGTCGGTGCTGGTGGCCATGGTCCTGCTGGCGATCGGCGTCGTGGCGATCTCCGCCTCGAGCGCCTACATGGTGTCGTTGCAGACGGACGCCTCGGAGCGTGCGCGGGCGACGGGCATCGCGGTGACCTACATGGAAGAGGTCAAGATGCGGGTGCCGGCGAGCCTGGCCTCCGAGGATACGGTGGCGGTGAGCGAGACGGGGGCCGTCGCCGAGGACGGCGCTTTTCTTCGCAGCCTGACCGTGATCCCGGAACCCAGTGTGCCCGACGCCCTGAGGGCAACGGTGTCGGTCCAGTATCCGTCGGGGTTCGGGCGTACGGGGACCGTTCACATGGTGACGGTCATCTACACGGGGAACTAGCCGTGCGATCTCCCGGCATCGACTCCGACCGCCGAACTCGCGGCTTCTCGCTGATCGAGCTGATCGTCGCGTTGACGCTGGGTGTCATCGTTCTCGGTGCCGCCATGGGCTACCTGTTCAGGGAGATGCGCTCGCTGGCAGGCAGCGAGATTCGCCAGAGCGTCGCCCGTAACGGCCGCTACATCGGCATCTCGCTGCGACACGACGTCCAGAAGGCCGGCATCGACATCGAGAACACCAGCGTCTTCGGCACGCTGAAGAGCTGGCCCGGTGACCACGGCGACACGCTGGTCGTTCTCCACGTGCCCTATCGGCCGGAGCCGGCACCGCTCCACGGCCTCGTGCCGCCGCCCGGCACCGACGACCCGCTGACCGGTGACGGTACCTGCGGCACGCGTTGCCTCGATCTGCTGATCGGCCCCAGCTCGCCGCTGGAGATCGAGCCGGGCGATCTGGCGCGCCTTCAGGTCCGCGCCACGCGACGATTGATACTGATCGAAGAGGTGACCGAGACGACCGACACGACGTTCCAGGTGACCTTCACCGAGGCGCCTCAGATACTCAGGCAGGATGCGGGCCTCAGCGGCGACCTGCAGCTGACGCGTTCCGGCACGTTCGTGCAGAAGCTCGTGCCGATCATCTATTACGTGGACGGCGAGCAGCAGCTCCACCGCGCCGCTCGCTTGAGCCTGGACGGCTCGACGGAGGGTGACATCTTGGCCTACGGCGTGGAACGGTTCGAGGTGAAGTTGGTGTTCTCCGATGGTGACGAGCTCGACCAGGCCGTTCCGACGGATACCGACGACTCGAACGACTACGACGATGTCGTGGCCGTCAGGGTATCGGTGACGGTGGTCGCCGATCGCGCGGACCCGCGCGTCAGGGGCGGCGAGCTGGTGAGGCGCGACTACGAGTGGAC
Source organism: Gemmatimonadales bacterium (assembly GCA_050050535.1). Taxonomy (GTDB): domain Bacteria; phylum Gemmatimonadota; class Gemmatimonadetes; order Palauibacterales; family KS3-K002. The sequence goes on from JASFTY010000065.1 coordinate 10,565, forward strand.
GATCGCGCCCCGCAACCTGCGGTATCAACGGAACCGCTAGAGTAAGACGAGAGCAGGAGGCGCTATGGCAAAGGGTAAGAGGCCACGAGATTCTCGGCGGGACCGGGCCGCCGCGCGCATGGGCGACAGGCGCGGCCTGGCGCTGGTCGCCACGCTACTGGTCCTCACCGTGATGGCCGTCCTCGTGGCTGCGGCGGTCAAGGCCTCGATGACCACGGTCCGCACCTCGGGCATGGAGTATCACGAGGCCCGCGTCTTCTACGCCGCCGAGGCGGGCGCCGAGGCGGCGCTCTCGCAGCTCAAGCTGGCGCTCCAGGACGGGTACCTCTCCGACAGCGAGCTCGCCGGCATCAGCCCGCCGGGGCTCGAGGAGTTCAGCTTCGACAGCTTCTCGGTGCAGCGTCTCGACACGGCGGTCGTCGAGGAGATCAGCGACGGGCCGTACTCGGGCCTCTGGGCGCTGACCCAGAACGTCGAGACCTACTCGCTGGCCTCCGACCCCGCCGGCAACACGTCGGGCGTCGTCCTGGCGGCCAAGGCGCAGGCTATCCCGATCTTTCAGTTTGGCGTCTTCTTCGAGCAGGACCTCGAGGCGACCAACGGGCCGCCGATGACCTTCGTCGGGCGCGTCCACTCGAACGGGAACATCTACCTCAGCTCGAACAACGCCTGGTACCTGGAGATGATCACGACGCCGAACAGGGCGTTCCACAACCGCAAGGACCACAGGCTGGTCCTGGACGGCGTCTACATCTTCAATCCGGTGACCGCCGACAGCGTGCGGCTCGACTTCGACAGCCGCTCGATCCCCGGCGCCGAGGCGTTCAAGGCGGAGAGCTGGGCGAAGTTCAACGCCCAGCTGCGGACCGACGCGTTCGATACCGACTCGCTCCGCCTGCCGCTGCCCCAAGGTGTACCGGCGGTCGAGCTGATCCGGCCCCGCGAGTCGAGCGACACCGAGTCGGAGAAATCGGTGAAGTTCGCCTGGAACGCCGACATGTACGTGACCGTCGATCTGGGCAACCCGACACGATACAACGACGGCTGCGGTGTGACCCCGGCTCCGGTGAGCTCGCCGCCGCAGGCGCCAACGATCACGGTGCAGCGCTCCGCCGGCCGCGTGGTCCCCGGCGCCAGTCAGATCTGCAAGATGTTCCAGTGGGACTGGTCGGCCTTCTTCGACGGGCGCGAGGAGGAGCTGAAAGACGTTCTCGACATCAACGTCGATGAGATCGACAAGTGGGTCGGCGCCGACACCAGCCGCGCCATCGAGATCCTCTACGTCGAGTTCATCATGCCGCCGAGCCTCGGCATCTACAGTGACATGACCCGGGCGGCGCTACTCGACTTCGAGGTCAATCCCGCGATCCGCACGATCGAGGCCGCCGAGCTGCCCAACCGCATGACCATCGCCACCGAGTTCCCCGTCTACGTGCACGGCGACTACAACAGCTTCGACAAGAAGCCGGCGGCGCTGGCCGGTGACGGCATCACCTTCCTCTCGAACAACTGGGACGACGACGAGAACCGGCCGGGGAAGAACGAGGTGTTCCGGGTATGTGAGGACGAGACGATCGCC
>JASFTY010000066.1:0-12109 GCA_050050535.1 Gemmatimonadales bacterium
CTCGCCCACCTCACTGGGGAAGAGCGGAACGAAATAGCACTCGTGTCGGTGGAAGACGGTGCCGTTCGCGTGCTCAAGACGTTCGACACCGGCGGACCGGGCAAACTGAGCTTCGCGCCGGATGGTAAGTACGTCGCCTACGAGTGGCGACCGGACCGCGGGGTCCCCGGGGACATATTCGCGATCGAGGTCGATGGAGGCCGCGAAATCACTCTCGTCCGGCACCCTGCTGACGACGACCTTTTGGGTTGGGCGCCTGACGGCGGGCACATTCTGTTCGCTTCCGACCGAACGGGGACCGTAGGTGCCTGGCTGTTGCCCGTCGCCGACGGCGAGCCGAATGGGGAGCCGAGGCTGATAAAGCCTGACATGTGGCGGGTGGACCCGCTGGGCTTCAGTCGGGACGGCTCGTTCTTCTACAGCGTGGCGACGTCCGCCTGGGACGTCTACACGGCCAAGCTCGATCCTGAAACTGGTGCGCTGGTCGACGCGCCGACCCCGGCCACCGGACGCTTCGTAGGTGGGAACGGCGGACCCAGGTGGTCACCCGACGGTCGCTACCTGGCCTGGCGCTCGCAGCGCGGTGACCATCCGAGACAGGGCGTCTTCATGATCCGTTCGCTGGAAACCGGTGAGACGCGTGAGCTCGACCCAGGCTTCAACGAGGTATCTCGCTTCCCTGGGTGGTCGCCGGACGGTAGCGCTTTACTGGTGAAGGCGCGGGAGGAAGGTAGGGGCTCGTACTTGTTCAAGGTCGACGTGCAGACGGGCGCTGCCGAGCCCCTCGTCCAGGTCGACACGTACGAAGGTCGCTGGGCCGACTGGTCGGCTGACGGGAAGTCACTCTACTACAGCATCGAGTTCTACGATGGAGCTGGTGGGGAGTCACCAAGAGTCGTGACCCGCGACCTGGAAAGCGGGAGCGACGAAGTTCTCTACCGCGCTCCGGAGCCGGCGCTCATGGGCCCGGGCAACGTCGCGCTGTCGCCCGACCGCCGGAAGCTGGCCCTGTATCTCGCGCCGGAGGATACGACAAAGGCTAGTAGCCTCATGTTAGTGCCCGTGGCAGGCGGAGCGCCTAGGGAGCTGCACCGTTTCGCGTCCGACGCCCCCGGCCCCAGTAACCTGACGTGGACACCGGACGGCCGCCACCTGGTCTACACGACGTATTGGGATGCTGCTGGACTCTGGCGCCTGCCGGTGGAAGGCGGAGTCCCCGAGCGGCTGGAGTGGGAGGGGATGGACGAGCAGCGAGACATCCGCTTCCATCCCGACGGCCAGCGAATCGCTTTCACAGCGGGAGGTTACGCGTTCGAGGTCTGGGTGATGGAGCACTTCCTGCCAGGCTATCGGACCGGCGAGTGAACGCGATAGTGGACGAGGCGGCTGGGATGCGGCAAATTGTAGTCATAGCGGGTAGTGATTCCTTCAGGCCGTCAGGCCGCCTGGCCCATGATGAAGAGGTACTGGCTGTCGCCGATCTTGCTGCTGGCCGCCGCCGCGGGGTGTTCCACGCCCATGCTCTACGACGCGGCGGGGAAGCCGGTGAAGGAGCCGGAGCTGATCGCTCAAGCGGGCGGGCTCTGGCTGGCGGTGGATTCGTCGGCGGCGGGGATCCGGGCGGTGGTGGAGATCCAGGTCGCGGCGCCCGGGGGCCAGAAGCGCACCTGGGACGTGGCCGGCCTGAGGCTGTGGACCGGCAGCGGCCCGGCGCTGTCGCCGGTCCGGGTCAGACAGAGTAACGTCCGCTGCTGGCCGGACGCGCCGCGTGGAGCGCAGTGCCGGGCGAACCCCGACGATCCGAAGGCCTGTGTGTGGCAGATGCAGCCGGGAGAGGCGGAGTGCTACTACGTGCTGTGCGCCGAGTTCGCCCTCGAGCAGCTGCCCGACCCCACCGAGCCCGTGGTGCTGAACATGGACGGATCGCTGACGGTCTTGCAGCTGGCCGCCGTGAAGTGAGGACCGCTCCCCACCGTCACGTAATAACCCAGCCATGAGACACGTCCTGGTCGTCGACGACGACGCCACGATCCGCGACTCGCTCTCCGAGGCGCTGACCGACGGCAGCACCGAGGTGCGCACGGCGGAGGATGCGGAGCGCGCGCTGTCTATGATAGACGAGCGGCTACCCGACATCGTGATCTCCGACGTGCGGATGCCCGGGCTCGACGGGCTCGCCTTGCTGAAGCTGCTGCGCGAGCGCGCGCCGTCGGTGGACGTCATCCTGATGACGGCCTACGACGACATGCCGACGGTGGTCACGGCGATGCGCGAGGGCGCCCACGACTTCCTGGTCAAGCCGCTCGACCTGCACGACCTGCGGCTCGTGCTGGCGAAGGTGTTCGAGGACCGACGCACGCGCGAGCGGGCGCGGCGCGCCGTCGAGGAAATGGCAAGCGCTTACAAGCTGGACGAGCTGGTGGGTCACGATCCGCGGATGATCGAGATCTACAAGGTGGTGGGGCAGCTGGCCGCCAACCGGGCGAACGTGCTGATCCGCGGCGAAACGGGGACGGGCAAGGAGGTCATCGCCCGGGCGATCCACTTCAACTCGCCGGACGCGGCGGAGCCGTTCATCCCGGTCAACTGCACGGCGTTCGCGCCGACGCTGCTCGAGTCGGAGCTGTTCGGTCACGTGAAGGGCGCGTTCACCGGCGCGATCTCCGACCACCGGGGCCGTTTCGCGCTGGCGGGCCGTGGCACGATCTTCCTCGATGAGGTCGGCGACACGTCGATCGAGTTCCAGAGCAAGCTGCTGCGCGTGCTGGAGGACCACGAGTACTACCCGGTGGGCGGCGAGCGGCCGGAGCGCAGCGAGGCGCGAGTGATCGCCGCCACGCACCGCAACCTCGAGGAGATGATCGGCGCGAACCGCTTCCGCGAGGACCTCTACTACCGGTTGCGCGTGGTCGAGATCGTGGTGCCGCCGCTCCGCGAGCGGCTCGACGACGTGCCGGACCTGGCGGAGCACCTGGTGAAACGGGCCAGCCGAACGCTGCACCACGAACCCAAGTTGATTTCAGGGGAAGCGATGGATGCATTGATGCGCCACCGCTGGCCCGGCAACGTGCGCGAGCTCGAGAACTGCCTCACGCGGGCCGTCGTGCTCGCCACCGGCGACGTTATTCGGCCGGAGCACCTGGCGATCGGCGCGGTGCCCGCCGAGTCGCCAGCTCACCTTCCGACACTGGACGAGACGGAGAAGGCGCACGTCGTCCGCGTGCTGGCGGCCACCGGCGGTCACAAGGCGCGGGCGGCGGAGATCCTCGGCATCTCGCGGCCGCGCCTCAACCGGCTGATCGAGAAGTACGAGTTGGAGCGGTAGGCGGTAGCCGGTGGCCGGTAGCCGGTGGGCGGTGGCTCTGGCGTCGCGCCCCGCGGTCCCCCTCGCTTCACGGCTCGCGCTCGCCGCATGAGGGCGTGGCACCATCATTCGCCGCGCCCTCCAAATCGCGGCGCCGAGTCCGTAGAAACCCCATCGCCGTGCCCGACGGCTAGGTCAGGTTCCCCAGCGCGCGTGGTAGCCTCTGACGTCGACGTGGACGAACGGTCCGTGGCTGGAGGTCCTGCGATAGCGACCGAGCCCGCCGACGAAGCGGGCGTACCACGGCTGCCCATACATGGCGTCGATGATGTCGTAGAGCACCGCGGCGTCCCGGTAATTGATGGCGCCGTCCTGATTGAGGTCGTCCATGTTGCCGTCGCGCGGGCTCTCGTCGATGTAGATGTCGGCGGCGCCGCCCCAGACGTGCCGGCTGTACCGCACGTTGCCGATCACTCTGTTGTAGTAGGGCGTGCGATAGCCGCTCAGCACGGCGAACGTCTCGGCCCGGTAACCGCGTCGGTTCACCTCCTCCAGGATCGCCTCGAGCTTGAGCAGCAACCGCTCACGCAGCACGACGTACTTCGGCCAGCCGCTCTCTTGTTTGCAGAGGAACTGTTCGAGCCGGAAGTGCGGTGAGACCAGTGCCCCCGCGTTCTCGGCCGTCACCTCGATGAAGCCGCGCGGCGGGCCGTAGATCGCCAGCTGCCGGTAACGGATCGCGGGGTAGGTCCCGATTCGGTAGCCGTTCAGGTACTCGCCGTCCAGTTCGTCGTACGGGACCATGACGAAGACGTTGAGGGTGATCGAGTCGGGCGGCGCTTCCCGCGACACGACGATCGGGTAGAGGCCGGGCGCCTGGGGCGCTTGCCAGCGCCATTCGCCGGGCCCGACATCGATGAGCTGGCCAGATTCCGCTCGTGCGGCGAAGCCTGCCTCGGAACCCGTCGCCGCCACCTGCAGCGGCAGCTCCTCCTGCGGGAGGACGAAGGCTGCGATCACCCGATAGGGTGATTCCTCGTCCTTGAAGCGGAGGGCGAAGCCGGCCTTTTCGGGGGAGAAGTCGTCGTCTGCCTGTGCGTGATCGGCATCTCGGCTCAGACCGGTCGAGGCCAGGGTCAGGGCGAGCAGGGCTATGGTGTGTCGCGTGGCGGGGCTCAAGTCGGGTCTTCTCCTCTCGGGCTCGGCTGGCCGCAGCGGCCGAACGGTGCGGCCAACGTGTGTCTAGGGCGACGGCGGACTCTCTTGCAACTCGGCGTACAAGCGCGCGTCGCGGTTATAGACGTCTCGGCGGAACTGGATGGAGCCATCGTCTTCAGCCCATGCCGTCCAGTAGAGCAGATGCACGGTTATCGACTCGGGCAGGCGAACGGTCTCCTCGCTACCCGCCGCGATCGCCGTCATGATCCTATCGCGTGTCCAATTCGGGTCGCCGCTCAGCACGTACTCGGCCAGCTCGATCGGCTTCTCGATGCGAATGCAGCCGGAGCTGAAGTCGCGAGCCGACCTCTCGAACAACGTACGCGTCGGGGTGTCGTGCAGATAAACGTTGAAGCGGTTCGGGAACATGAACTTGACCCGGCCGAGCGCGTTACTGGGGCCGGGGTCCTGGCGCAGCTGGAAGACGAAATTCTCGGCCGTCACCTGCGCCCAGTCGACCGTGGAAGGGTCGATCTCCTCCAGACCGCCGCTCTCGCTGTGCCGGAAGACCCTCATCCGCTGTCGCGCCAGGTACGTGGTGTCGCTCTGGATCTGCGGGAGGATGTCCTGGACGGCGAGGTTGCGCGGGACATGCCAGTAAGGGTTGAAGACCAGGTAGGTCATCTCGTCGCTGAACACCGGCGTCCGCCTGTATGGTCTGCCGGCCACGACGCGCATGGTCAGGACGGTGCGGCCGGCCTCGACGACGTCGAGCTCGAAGTTCGCGATGTTGACGATCAGGTAGCGCTCGCCCAGCTCCTGCGGTAGCCAGCGCCAGCGCTCGAGGTTGAGCTCGATCTGCCGGATCCGTTCCTCTACCGAAACGTTGAGCGCCGCCAGCGTGGCCGGGCCGACCGCGCCGTCGACATCGAGGCCGTGCTGGCGCTGGAAGCGGCGGACCGCCTCCTCGAGCTCGGAGTCGAACAGTTCGGTGTCTGCAGCGACACTCGGGTCGGTAACGGCAAGTCGCCGTCGAAGAGCCGCGACGCGGGGGCCCTGCTCATCGATCGCCAGGTTCGCTCCCGCGGGGACCGTCGGCCAGCCGCCGACGGCGGCGATGGCGCGGTAGCGGGCGAGGGCGTCGCGCAGGCGACGGTAACCGGGGTGTTCCGGCAGCAGCTCGCGCAGCGACTCGGCGATCCGACCCGACTCGAGGGCCAGCCCCAGCACGGCGCCGATATCTCCTTCGCGGCGGCTGGCGATCCACTGCGCGTCGATCGTCTCCGGGTTGACGCGGCCGGCGAGCAGATGCGAGCCGTAGATCAGGAACGCGTCGGTCAGCAACAGGTCGAGATCGACCAGCGCCGTCACCGTCCAGCGCCGACCCCCTCGACGGGCGGCCCCGTCTCTCAGCAGCTCCTCGATCGCCGCCAGGTGGTAGTCGGAGGCTCGTAGTCCCTCGAGCTCGGCGTCGCGAACGGCACTCAGCAGTGCCAGTGCCGTTGGGCGCGGACCGCGGTCGTCGCTCCAGGCCGGGCGATAGGTGCGGCGCTCGTAGAACGTGGGGAGCGTCTGGACTGCGTAGATGCGGCAGCCGCGGACCTCGAGGGCCAGTGGAGTGCCGGCCGCCTCGATGCGGTTGCGCAGCGCCTCCTGCGCCGCGTCGCCGAGCCCCTGGGCGCGGCCATCGGTTGCGAGCAACGAGACGGCGATGGCCAGGGTGAAAGCCGCCAGGTCGGCCGGGCTCCTTACGTTTGTCAGGGCGTGCATACGCTGCAATATCCGCGGCGCCGGTGTCGCACTCAAGGGGACGCAGCGCTGCCGGCCGCCGGGCCGGCAAGAAGTGAGCGGTACTGGCGTGCAGGCGTGCCGCTCCCCAAACTGTCGTCTTGTGCCGAGATCGTAGAGGCCCAACAACGACCAGGAGACGAAGGATGCGACGCGTTCTACCGATCCTCGTCCTGCTCTGCGCGACGGAAGCGTACGCGCAGGAGGACACGCGACTCATCGTACCGTACGAGCGGTTCGTGCTCCCCAACGGGCTCAACGTGATCCTGCACGAGGATCACACGACGTCCATGGTGAGCGTGAACGTCTACTACCACGTGGGTTCGGGGCGTGAGAAGCCGGGCCGCACCGGTTTCGCCCACCTGTTCGAGCACATCATGTTCGAAGGCTCGGGCCACGTGCCCGAGGGTGCCTTCGACAACTGGCTCGAGGCGGCGGGCGGCAATAACAACGGGTCGACGAGTCCCGACCGCACCAATTACTGGGAGGACGTACCGAGCAACGCTCTGGAGCTGGCGCTCTTCCTCGAGTCGGACCGCATGGGCTACCTGCTCGATGCGATGTCGCCGGAGAAGGTGGACGGGCAGCGCGGCGTGGTACAGAACGAGCGCCGTCAGTCGTACGAGAACCGGCCCTACGGGCTGGCTTCGATCATCGTCCGCGAGAACATGTATCCGCGGGAGCACCCGTACCACTGGCCGGTCATCGGCTCGATGGCGGACCTCTCGGCGGCCAGCTACGAGGACGTGGTCGAGTTCTTTTCGACCTACTACGTGCCGAGCAATGCCAGCCTCTCGATCGCCGGCGACATCGATGTCGCCGGAACTCGCGCTCTGGTCGAAAAGTGGTTCGCCGATGTGCCGGCCGGTCCGCCGGTACCGCCGGCGGACGCGCCTGTGGCTCACCTGACCGAGGAGAAGCGATTGGTCCACGAGGACCGCGTCTCGCTGCCGCGCCTCTACATGTCGTGGCACTCGCCGGCCTACTACACGCCCGGTGATGCCGAGCTCGACGTGCTGGGCGACATCCTGGCCGGCGGCAAGACGTCGCGGCTCTACCAGCGGCTCGTCTACGAGCTGCAGATCGCCCAGAACGTCTCCGCCTATCAGGGCTCGGGCGAGCTGGGCTCGAGCTTCTCGATCGTGGCCACGGCGCGGGCCGGGCACGATCTGGACGAACTGGAGCGGGTGATCCAGGAGGAGATCGACCGGATCAAGGCGGAGCCGCCGAGTGCTCGCGAAGTGCAGCGCGTGCTCAACCAGATCGAGGCGCGCCGGCTGGACGGGCTGGAGCGGATCGGAGGGTTCGGTGGCAAGGCCGACCGGCTGAACGCGTACTACGTCTATACAGGCAATCCCGACTACTTCAACGAAGATCTGGCGCGCTACCTGGCGCTCGATCCCAGCGATATTCAGGCAGCGGCACAGACGTGGCTGCGGGATGACGGGCGCGTAGTGTTGAGCGTGGTGCCGGAAGGGCAGACGGAGTTGGCGTCGGAGGGGATGGAGCCGAAGACGGAGTGAGTGAGCGCAGTTACGAGTACGATTACGCGAACGAGTAGGATTACGACTACGATGACGATTACGAGTAGGAGCAGGAGTATGAGAGCAATAGTGGTGGCCGCGGTTGCCGTGGTGCTTTGCGCGCCGGGGGTGGCTGCACAGGTGCCGGATCGGAGTGGGCCGCCGGAGCTGGGGCCGCCGCCGGCGCTGGTGTTGCCGGCGATCCAGCGGGCCGAGCTGTCGAACGGCGCTCGGGTGATCATGCTGGAGAAGCACAACGTGCCGCTGGTGCAGGTGAACCTGGTGGTGGGGACGGGCTACGCGTTCGACCCGCCGGAGCTGATCGGGTTGGCCGGTATGGCGACCGATATGATGGACGAAGGTGCGGGCGGCCGCGACGCGCTGCAGCTAGCGGAGGAGATCGAGTTTCTGGGGGCGCGGCTGGGAATACGGGCCGGCGGCCACCAGACTACGGTGTCGTTGCACACGCCGCTGAGCCGGCTGGGCCCGGCACTCGAGCTGATGGCGGCTGTGGCGCTCGAGCCCCGCTTCCCGGCGGAGGAGTTGGAGCGCAAGCGGCTGGAGCGGCTGAACCAGATGCTGCAGGCGCGTGACGAGCCGCGCGCCATCGCATCGGTGATGTTCGACCGGACGCTGTACCCCGACCACCCGTACGGTCACCCGGCGATCGGCTACCCGGAGACGGTGCGAGCGATGACGGTCGAGGACCTGCGGAGGTGGCACGAGACGTACTTCCGGCCGAACAACGCCTTCTTCGTCGTGGTGGGTGACGTGACGATGGAGGAGATCAGGCCGAAGCTAGAGGCGCTGTTCGGCGACTGGCGGCGCGGGCGCATCCCGTCGATCGATTGGCCGGAGGCGGAACAGGTGACGAGCCGCCGGGTCTACCTGGTGGACAAACCGGGGGCGCCGCAATCGGAGATCCGCGTCGGCCGCATCGGCGTCCCGCGGCTGACCGACGACTACTACGCACTGGTCGTGATGAACACGATCCTCGGTGGGTCCTTCACCTCGCGGCTCAATCAGAACCTGCGCGAGGAGCACGGCTTCACTTACGGCGCCGGGTCGTACTTCGACTTCGCGCAGCTGGCCGGACCCTTTCAGGCCAGCTCCGCTGTGCAGACGGCGGTGACCGACGCGGCGCTCACCGAGTTCATGAAGGAGCTGAATGGGATACTCGAGCCGGTGCCCGAAGAGGAGTTGGAGCGGGCGAAGAACTTCGTGGCGCTCCGGTTCCCCAGCCGCTTCCAGACGGTGGCGGGTATCGCCGGGCAGCTCACCGAGCTCGAGCTGTTCGATCTGCCGGAGGGCTACTTCAACGAGTACGTGGAGCGCATTCTGGGGATCACGCAGGCGGATGTGCAGCGCGCGGCGCGGAAGTACATCGTCCCCGACCAGATGGCGATCATCGTGGTGGGCGATCGCGCGACGATCGAGGAGAGTATTCGGGCGCTCGACTTGGGCCCGATCGAGAATCTGACGATCGAAGACGTGCTGGGACCGGCGCCGGAGATTGGCGGCACACAGTAGGCTGGAAGACCTCAGTTCTTGATCAGCTCGTACAGGCGCATGTACTCGACGTCGAGCTCGTCGCGCCAGACGCCGAGGACGAAGTCGCTGCCGATCTGGAGGACCCGGCCGCCGGTCGGCGTCTCGACGCTTCCGAGGAAGCGGCCCTCGGGATCGAAAACGCTCCAGGTCCCCTCATCGTTCCGCTCCCGGGCGTAGTCGGCGACCCAGAGGTTGCCCTCCGAGTCGACGAGCAGCCGGCCGTAGGCTGGCTTGGTCTCGGGTAGCGTCATCTGCGAGTACATATTGCGCCAGATCGGGGGCATCCGCTCCTGGCGTTCCTCGAGGTTCCGTTGGAACTCCTCGACCTCTTCCGCGGTGACCGGCTCGTTGGGGATGGGCCTGCGGATGAGTCGCTGGAGCGTGCCGTCGGAGTCGCGGACCTCGATCTCGTACTTGTCGCTCGAGCCGTAGTACAGCAGGTCACCGGCGGCGAGCATGTAGGCGCGAAGGCCGTAGGGTGCGCTGGTGCCGTAGCTGAAGTCCTCCGTGGTGCCGAAATAGCTCTCATCGCCCGGGAACCAGCCGAGCGAATCGAGCGGCTCGCCGTCGAGCGTGTAACGCATGTAGAGCGAGGTGTCGCGGTTGAAACCGGCATTCAACTCGGCGTCGGGCGGCGACCGGCGTACCAACAGGGAGTGGGGTGCCAGCACGCCTTCCGGGAAGGGGAACCCACCGTCGGGCGTTTCACGGACGCGGAACGTGCGCGCGAACTCGCCGGCAGTCGAATAGACGGTGACCCGCAACTGGTTGTAGTCGAACAGGTAGAGCGAGTCGTCCAGGATCCAGATGGTGCTGAGCGATCGGAACTCGCCCGGGCCGCCGCCCTCGCCGCCGCGGGTGAACAGGTAGGTGCCGCCGGCGTCGTAGAACCTGAGCTCGTTGGTGCCGGCGTTGGCGATCACGATCCGTCCATCTGCCAGCCTGCGGGCGGAACTGACGCGATAGAGCTGGTACTCATCGGCGCCCTCGACCGTGCCGATGGTGACGAGCGGCGCGTCGGACAAGCGCCAGGCGTCTTCCGGGCCCCAGGTCGGGCCGCGGCTCTCGACGATCGTGACGCCCGCGCTGTCGGACACCGTGCTCGTGGATCGCTCCGCGTCCGACGCGCACGCGGCCAGCGCGAGTGCCAGGAGCGCGATCGTGAAAGGTTCGGGAAGTCGACGATTCATGTCTCGTAGCTTGGCTGTGCCTACCTGGCGTCGGCGGTCCCTAATGCGACGTGGAAGCGAACAATGTAGGGCACATCGAGCTCGTCCTCCACCACCGCCCATAGGGTGTCGCCGCGGGCGACCGGGGTGGGGTAGACTGCGAGGCCGTCCGGCGCCCTGACCATGCCGAGGTAGCGGCCGTCGGGCTCGAAGACATCGAAGGCCACCGACTCGAACCAGGTCTGCTCGGGGATCCGTCCGGGCTGGTCTTGGTCGGCGGAGTCGTCGGCGGCAGCGATCTTGTGCGCTTCCTGGTGCAGCCAGACCCAGATGCGGCCGTCCTCTCCGACGAAGAAGCGCTGGTAGGGCGGCTTGGTGTCGGGGATCGGGTCGCCGCTCCAGCGCCAGCCGGGATCGACCTGCCTGAAGTTCGCTGTGATGATCCGCTCCTGTTCGTCCCGTTCTTCGGGCTTGACGGGGACGGGCTGCCAAACGCCGCGTTCGATGCGGACCACGCTGTCGGGCGTGAGGAAGAGCTCGATGGCGTAGCGGGTGCTGAGGCCGCCAACGAAGTAGCCGAGTGGGCTCAAGGCCCAACTCACTGTCGGGGTAAACGGGACCTCGTCGGCTATGATGTGCCGGTTGTCGTCGTCGCCGCTCGACGCCACGATCTCGGAAGGCTCGTAGTCGTAGGTCGGGGTCTCCAACGTGTCGCCGGGCACACCATCGGGTCCGTATCGAACCAGTCCAGTTCGCCAATCCTGGACCCCGCCTTCGGTGCTCAGCAGGATCAGCGGGTAGACGCATCCGGCGGAATCTTTGTAGAGGCTTCGGGACGTGTAGAGTCCGCCGCGGATCCGCCAACCGTCCAGGTACTCGCCCTCCGGTGAGAAGACGGTGAACCTGGCGTTCGCCGGGTCGCGGAGCACGATTCGCCCATCCGGCAGGATCGCCAGGCCGCCGTCGGGATCCTCGTACTCGCCGGGTCCGCCGCCCTGGCGGCCGAACGTGGCGACGTAGGTGCCGTCCGCCGCGTACTTGCGTAGCTCCTTCATGTGCTCGTCGTAGGCGTAGATCGAGCCGTCGGAAGCGACGGCGAGCGATCTCACCCGGCCGAACATGTACTCGTCGGGTCCCTCGAACTGACCGATCGTCAGATCGGCAACCAGCTTCGCCGTGTCCCCCCAGACGCTGCCGCTCTCGGTGCGGACGACCAGCGTGTCGCCGATCGTGTCGTAGCTGGCTCGCCAGTCGTGGGACGCGGTCGAGCCGGAGCCGCCGGCACAGGCGGCGACTACAGCGGCCAGAATTGTGATCGTTCCGCTGCGGAGTGCGGTCGCTTGAAAGCCTCGTGAGCTCATGATCTCGTTCTCTAGTTTGTCTCGCGCCCGTGCTCGATGTGGGAGCGGGTGATGTACGGGACGTCCAGCTCGTCGCGGACCACCGCCCAGACCGTGTCGCCGCGGATGACGGGCGTCGGGTAGGTGGAGAAGCCTCGCGGCGCGCGGACCATCCCCAGGTAGCGGCCGTTCGGCTCGAAAACGTCGAAGGCCACCGGCTCGCGCCAGGTCCGCTCGGGGACCTCGCCGGGCGCGAGCTCCGACTCGGGCACCGTC
>JASFTY010000067.1:0-12042 GCA_050050535.1 Gemmatimonadales bacterium
GGGCCGCTCACTCTGGCTCAAGTGATCAGCCTGGTGATCATCGCATTAGGTGCCTACGGGCTGCTTGCGCTTAGACGTAGCCGCGCCCAAACGGCGCCCGCGGCACCCTGAGCGGCTCGGGGGGGGCAGTAAGACGTGGCAACGCTGTTACACCTCTCGGATCTGCACTTCGGCAAGGCCTTCCGGCCGGACGTGGCGGAAGCAGTGGTCGAGCAGGCCCGGGAGCTGGTACCGGACGTCGTCGTCGTTTCGGGTGACCTGACGCAGCGCGCCAAGGCGGCCGAGTTCGAAGCGGCGGCGCAGTACCTGAAGCGCTTCGCGGCACCGGTCGTCGTCACGCCGGGCAACCACGATGTCCCGTTCTACCGCTTCTGGGAGCGCATTCTGTTCCCGTACGCCAACTACCGCCGCTACATCTGCGATGAGCTCAACACGGTCAGCGACGTGGCCGGGCTCCGCATCGTGGCGCTACACTCGAGCAGGCGCGCGACGCTGACCAACGGCCGGATCCGTCGCTCGCAACTCGAGTTCGCCGGTCGGGCCTTCGACGGTGCGACCGACGCGCTCGCCCGCATCGTCGTGACCCACCACCATCTGGCGCCGCCACCCGACTTCGTGGGCGGCAACGTCATGCCCTTCGCGCGACGCGCGCTGCGTCGATTCACCGAACACGAGGTCGATCTGGTTCTCGCCGGCCACATGCACCGCTCCTACATCGGCAACTCGCTCGACTTCTTTCCAGGTGATCTGCAGCGCCGCGGTATCGCGATCGTCCAGTGTGGCACGACTACTTCCAGCCGCGGGCGCGGCCGCGAGCGCTTCAAGAACACGTTCAACCTGATCGAGATCGACGAGGACGAGATCCGCGTCGCACATCACGCCTGGGTCGGCGACCGCGCTCGATTCATGCCGATAAGCAAGCATGCTTTCCCCCGCGGCAGCAAGGGTTACTTCGATGTCGCCACCGCTTCGGGCATCCGGTCCGAACTTGGCTCACTCGGCTGATTCAACCCGGCTGGGCTTTCGCCTCGCGGCCGTACTCGCCTTCGCCGTCGGCTCGCTGACCGCAGCTCCCGCCGCGGCCCAGGTGAGCGCCCGCGACACGCTCCCGGTAGTACGCAAGATCCGCTTCAACGGCAATGCGACGTTCAGTGACCGTGAGATCGAACGAGCCATCGCTACGCGCGATAGCGGCTGCAAGTCGGTGTTGCTCAGCCCGCTCTGCTGGATCGGCTGGGATGCGTTCGTTCGCACCGAGCGCCTCGACCGGCGCGAGCTCAGAACCGACATCGCCCGCATAAGGGTCTTCTATTTCCGCCGTGGTTTTCGTGACGCCCAGGTCGATACCACGGTCATCCGCCACAACGGTATCGTCGATGTCGTCTTCCGGATCGAGGAGGGCAAACCCGTCATCGTTCGCGACCTGCAGGTTCAGGGGCTCGAGGACATAAGCGCAGTCGGGCGCGTCATCCCCGATCTCGCCTTGCAGCCGGGTCGACCATTCAGTGAGGTGGACCTCACGGCATCGCGGGAGCGAATCGAGCGAGAGCTGCGAAGGCGCGGATACGCGGATGCCGTGGTGCTTGTCGAGGCGACAATACCGAGCAGCGACACGCTGGCGGCCTACGTGACGCTCCAGGCCGTACCGGGACCGCGGTGCCGGATCGGGGCGATCGATGTGATCGGAACCGAGGAGATCGATCCCGAGGATGTGAAGCGCCTGCTGACCTTCCGTAGCGGCGACTTGTACGACGCGGACGAGATCGTCCGTAGTCAGCGTACGCTCTACTCGATGGTCCTCTTCGACTACGTCGACATAACCCAGCGACCGACGAAGCCGGACTCGACGATAGACATCCAGGTGCAGGTCAACGAGGCGAAGATGCGCGGGGTCCAGTTCGGATTCGGGCTCTCGACGACCGAGTGTATCCAGGTCGAGGCCGGCTGGAGCCATCGCAACTTTTTCGGCGGAACTCGCTCTCTCGAGCTGGGCGGCGTCCTGTCGAACCTGGGTACCGCTACCCTGGCGCGGCAGTTCCCCTGTACTCAGGCCGGCGTCGAGCGCGAGAGCGAGCTGGAGACCGATCCGTACAACAAAGTCAACTGGCGTCTGCGTGCCGATTTCCGGCAACCGTGGTTCCTCGGTACGCAGAACTGGCTGCACCTCGGCGTGTTCGGCGAACGCCAGAGCCTGCCGGGCATCTATGCGCGAGTCAGTTACGGCGGTGACGTCAGGCTGAGCCGGGAGATCTCGCCCGGGACCGCTCTGGTCGGTACGTATCGCGCGGGGCGCGACAGCCTGGAAGAGGGGAGTGCCGACTTCCTGTTCTGTGCCAATTTCCTCATCTGTCGGCCGGAGGACATCGCGGTGCTGGAGCAGCCGCGCTGGCTCTCGTGGGTCGCCGTCACCTTCGCCCAGAGTAGGACGGACGTCGTCCTCAACCCGACGCGGGGTTACAGATTCACCGTCGAGGGTGAGACGGCATCCCGGCTCACCGGAAGTGAATGGGCGTACTACAGGGCGCAGGGCGAGTTCAGTTGGTACCAGCGTCTCGGCGGCAACGTCCTGGCGCTGCGGGTGCGGGGTGGTCTGGTGCGTCCTATCGGCTCGGGCCTGGAGGGCGTCGAGCTCGGCACAGCAACCGACGGCTCGGCCGCCGAGCCGGTGACACACCCGCTGAAGCGCCAGTACGCCGGCGGGGCGTTCACCGTCCGTGGCTATGGACAGAACCTGCTGGGGCCGATCACCTTACTGGCGAATCGGAACGACCTGGAGGCCTGCAACCCCGACGACCCGCTGGTAACGGATCGAAACACGTGGGTCTGCGACCCGGTCGATGCAGGGCTGACCTCGGGTCGGGTCTTTCCGCGCCCGGTGGGAGGCGAGAACTCGGTCGTGGCGAACCTGGAACTTCGCTTCCCCTTCGCAGCCGGTCGCTGGATCTGGGTGACTTTCATCGATGTGGGGCGAGTCTGGAGCACCGGCGCCGAGGTTAGTGGCGGCGACCAGCTGGCCTGGTCGCCTGGTTTCGGGATCCGCTACCAGAGCCCGGTGGGACCTCTTCGCCTGGACATAGGTTACAATACGAGTGGCGCCGCACGGTTGCCGGTAATTAGCGAGCTGGTGGACGAGAACGGGGAGGCGTACATCGTACAGCTCGGCGACGTGAACGACGAACCGCACCTGCTCCCGTATGACCCGTTTGAAGGTACGGGGCTGCGGGGGTTCTTGAACCGCCTGCAGCTGCATTTCTCGATAGGACACGCGTTCTAGTGACCTGGAAAGAGCGACTGATCGGTATCCCGCTGGCCTTCGCCGGGGCGATCCTGCTCCTGATGACGGCCTCCGGCATGCTGCTGACGCGAACCGACTGGGGCCGTGAGCGCGTTCGCCGCGTCGCGCTCGAGAGGCTCAATGGAGCGATCGCCGGGCGGGTGGAGATCGACGAAGTGCTCGAAGGCGATCTGTTGCGGACGGTGCGAATGGCGGGTGTGCGGATCTTCGAGCCGGACGGCAGTGAGTTCGCCCGCGTCGACACGGTTGCCGTCCACTACCGCTGGTCCGATTTCCTGTTCGGCAACATCACGATCCCCAAGATCACGCTGATCAGCCCGGTTGCCAACCTGAGGACCAGGCGCGGAGAAGGCTGGAACGTCGAACAGATCTTCAGCGGGCGCGGCGCCGCTCCGGCCGATAGCGCCGGCGCATCGAACGATGGCGGTCGCGGTCGCAGCGTCGTGTTGCGCGAGGTCGCGATCCGGTCAGGTGATGTGACGCTCAGGTTCCCCTGGGACCCGGAGCCGGGCAGTGATCCCGACTCGTCCGCCTGGCACGTCGAACAGGTGGCCGGCCAGTGGGAGCGCGTCGTCACGGTCGAGCGACTCAATGCCACGCTCCCCATAGTCCGGGTCGCCGCCCCGCGAGGCCAGACCCGCCTCTTTCAGGTCTCCCAGTTGAACTGCAAGGCGACGGTCGTCAGGGAGCCGTTCGAGCTGGAACAGTTGCGTGCCGACCTCGAGGTGCTGGGGGATACGCTGTTCTTCGACGTTTGGGAGACCGATCTGCCGGACTCACGCATCTTCGGCGAGGGGTGGGTCACGCTCGCCGGCGATCTCGAGTACGACATGGCCTTGCGTGGTGACCCCGTCACCACCGCCGACCTCTGGTGGCTGATCCCGCAACTGCCACCCGGTGTGGCCAGCCTCGACTTCCACTATACGAGCCTGCCAGATGGCATCCGCCTGCAGGCGCAGAACGCGCGCTGGGAGTCGCCTGCGGCTACGGCGTCCGGCAGTTACGCGATGACCCTGCGCCAGCGGCCCGACGGCCTCGAGTTCGACGATGTAGACGTCGAGGTGCAGCGCGCCCACAGCTCGCTCATCGCCTCGCTCACCGGTTGGCGGCCGCCCCTTCAGGCCGAGTTGGCCGGCCGCGTCCGACTCGATGGCCCGCTCTCCGCGCTGCAGCTCGACGCCGACCTCTCGATCACCCACGACGAGAACGAGACACCGTCCCACGTCACCGCTCTCGGAACGGTCATCGCCGGCGCTGGGCCGCTCGGCTCCGCAGGACTGGAGGTGCGATTCGACACCCTGCAGCTGGATCTGGTCCGCGCATTCGTCCCCGGGCTGGCTGTGCGTGGACGAGTGGCCGGCAGCGCCTCTGCTGACGGACGACTTGCCGATGGGATGACCGTTGCGTTCGACATCGAGCAGAACGACGCCGAGCGGACCTCGAACCGGTTGGCTGGAGGCGGCAGAATAACGGCGAACGGCGGTGCACCGCTGCAACTCGATATCCGGGTGGCCGGTGAGCAGGTCTCGCTGACCACGCTGGCCGCGTACTACCCGGCGATTCCTTTCCGCGGTGACTACAGGGGAGACTTCATCGCCGTCGGTGCTCTCGACGACCTCCACGTCGAAGCCCACCTGGGCAGTGCCGAAGACTCGCTGGCTGCCGTCGCCGACCTGCAGCTGGTCCGAGATCCGCCGCGCTACCGCGGCTCGCTGCAGGGCTGGCGCGTGGGGCTGCCCCAGTTCCGACCCGGGTTGCCGCAATCGGATCTCGACTTCCAGATCGAGTTCGAGGGCGCAGGAGTCGACCTGGCGGAGATGGTCGCCAGCGGCCGCGCCGATGTCTCCGCCTCGTTCGTCGGCGGCGTGCGCCTCGATTCGGCGACCGCCGAGCTGCGCGTGGCCGGCGGGCGCTTGCTGGTCGATACGTCCGTGGTTGCAGCGGAGTTCGGAGAGGTCCACGCCTCCGGCGCACTGAGCCTGTCGCGCGGGTTGACGGACAGCCTTCGCTTCGAGTTGGCGGCCGACAGTCTTGCCGCCCTCGACCCCTGGCTGTTCCCCGCCTTCGATCGGCTACCCCTGCCTACGCTGGCTACGGGCGCTGCCGGTGCCGTGACCCAGCCCGAAGACGTGGCAGGACTCAGAGGCTCGGCTCGCGTGACAGGCTGGCTGGTGCGCGACTCGGGCTACTTCGCCGTGCGCGGTAGCGCCGATGCCGAACGGATCGTGTATCGCGACTTGCGGGCCGACAGCTTGCGCGTCGACGACTTCAACGTAGGCGAGAACGCCGGACATTTCATCGCCGCCGGCACCGTCTCAGCCGGCGGCGCCAGCTTCGGCGAGATACGGTTCGACTCGTTGGCGGCGCGTGGCCTCCTCGAAGACTCGCTGCTGAATCTGGAGTTCAAACTCGCCAAGCCCAGCGCGACCACTGCGGGCCGCGGCTGGGCTCGCCTCGGGACGCTGGAGCAGACGATCGGCGTCGACTCGCTGTCGTTGGTGCTCAGGGATGCTCGCTGGGATCTCGTCGAGCCGGCGGAGTTCTTCTTCGAGGACTCGGGTGCCCTCGCCGTACGCGACTTCGAGCTGACCGGCAGCTCACGCAGGATCTCACTGAACGGGTCGGTGGGGGTGTCCGGTCCAGTCTCCCTTGCCGCCACGGTCTCGGGTCTCAATCTGGCGAATCTGGCAGTGCTCTGGCCGGATAGCCTCGACGTCGCCGGCCAGGTGGATATACACGTCGAGCTCTCTGGGACGGTCCGCGATCCCAGGCTGCAGGGCAGCATCGAGGTCGCGGAAGGCGATCTGTTCGGGATCAGTTTCTCCAGCCTGTTGGGCACGTTCGGCTACGAGGGTGGCGAGCTGTCCACCGATGCCTCGATGTGGCGGGACGCCAGGCAGCAGTTCTGGCTGCACGGCACTCTGCCGCTCGACCTCGAGCTGCCCAGCTTCCGCATTGCTACACCCGAGCGACCCATCGATCTGGCCTTCGAGGGCGACAGCGTGCCGCTCATGCTGGTGGCGTTACTCACCGATCAGGTGACCGATATCCGAGGCCACGCCAGGGCGACGGTGCACGTCGGCGGGACACCCGAGCACATCGACCTCGAGGGTCCGATCACGGTAGTGGACGGCGGCTTCCGCATCCCGAGGAGCGGGATCACCTATGCGGGGCTGCGAGGTGATTTGCATTTCGACGGGGTCCGGCTGCGACTAGACAGTGTGGCGGTGCGTGCCGTGCAAGGGGGTCGCGGCACGCTGACCGGATCGGTCAGCTTCGCCGACCTCGGGAACCCGGAGTTCGATCTCCGATTGAGCGCCGTGGAGCTCGCAGGGTACGACCAGTTCGACGCCCGTGTCGTGGCGTCGGGCACCGTGACGCTGGAAGGTCCGTACGACATGCCGCACATCACGGGTAACCTTTCGGTGGTGAGTGGCGTGCTGTTCGTCGAGGAGATCGGCCGCCAGGCCGAGATCATCGACCCGTTCGTGGAGCTGAGGGGCAATCTGGCCCTGCTCGACACGGTCTTCGCCCTGGAAACGAGCTTGGGTCCTCGTACGGGCAACCGGTTCCTCGACAACCTCGTTATCGATCTGAGCCTCGATGTGGAGCGCGATACGTGGTTGCGGTCCGAGGAGATGAACGTAGAGATCGCCGGTAGCCTGACACTTCATCAGGATCGGGCGCAGGACATCCTCAGGATGGATGGGATGCTCCAGGCGGTGCGCGGCGAATACTGGCTATTCAACAAGCGCTTCGCTGTTCTCGAAGGGACCATCGAGTTCGTCGGCGAGCCGGCCATGAACCCGAACTTGAGAATCGTCGCGCTCTACACGGTACGAACGCAAAAGCAGCCGATCGATATTCGATTGGTCATAGGCGGAACGCTCGAGGAGATGACGCTCACCCTCGAGAGCGATGCCCAACCCCCGATCCCTGAGTCCGACCTGCTCTCGTACCTGCTCTTCGGTAGGCCCTCCTATGAGCTCACCAGAGCCAGCGAGGAGAGTAACCTGCTGCAGGACGCGACGCGCGGTGTGCCACAGGCGTTCGTCGGCTATGCGCTCGGCTCGCTGCTCGTCGGTGAATCGTTCATCTCCTACGTCGAGGTGAGTCGCAATCCCATCACCCCCGAAGCCGAGGGTGAGTACCGCAGCGGCGCCGGCCCGGCGCTCGCCGCCACGCAGGTGGAGGTCGGCTGGTACCTGGCGCCCACCGTCTTCGTCAGTGTCGCCCAGCACCTGGTCGGCACCGTGCGACCGACGGTGCGGCTCGAGTGGCGGCTCGATGACAGGTTCACGCTGCGCGGTGTCACAGAGCCACGCTTCGGGCGCGAGGGGACGCTGTTCTACGGCGGCCCCGGCAGCGATCTGGAGCAATCGATCGGCCTCTTCCTCTTCTACGGCTGGGCGTACTGAGCGGTAGGCGGTAAGCAGTGGGCGGTAGGCGGTAGATCGGCGTCTGGGCCCGCCCACCGCCCACCGCCTACTGCCTACTGCTCACCGTTCACTGGAACCCCTCCTCGCTCCGGTGTACTTTTCTACGTCCTTCGTAAGTAGACTGACCGCGAGGGCGGGCTCACGACCCCGCCCGGGAGAGAAGTATGGGAAACTACGTCAAGATCTTCGGCCTCATGGCAGCGCTTACCGCCCTGGTGCTCGGCATCGCCTATTCGGCTGGCGGATCCGGCGCACTGGTGCCGGCGCTCATTCTGGTGGGGCTTTTCAACTTCGGGATGTACTGGTTCAGCGATTCGGCAGTCCTGCGCATGTACCGGGCCCGGGTGATCGAGCGGGGTGACCAGCCGGGGCTCTACGAGATGGTCGACCGGCTGCGCCAACGTGCGGGGCTGCCTATGCCGAAGGTGGCGATCGCGCCCAGCCAGCAACCCAATGCGTTCGCCACGGGGCGTAACCCGCAGCGCGCAGTCGTCTGTTTCACTCAGGGCATCCTGGAAGGGTTGAGCCGTGAAGAACTGGAAGGGGTCACAGCGCACGAGCTCGCCCACATCAGGAACCGCGACATGCTCACGAACACTGTGGCGGCGACCATGGCAGGCGCCGTGATGATCCTGGCGCGGTTCGCCTTCTTCTTCGGCGGCCGGGACCGCAATGCCATCGCCGGCCTCGCCATGCTGATAATGGCACCACTCGCCGCGTTTCTCGTGCAGATGGCGATCAGCCGCCAGATGGAGTTCCGGGCCGACCGTGTGGGCGCCGAAATCGCCGGCACGCCGCGTGGCCTAGCGCAGGCGCTGCTGAAGCTGGAGAGTCTGGCACGTCGCATCCCGATGGACGTCAGTCCGTCGGCGGCTCACGTCTGCATCGTCAATCCGCTCCGTCGCGGTGGACTGACGCGCCTGTTCACGACCCATCCCCCGGTAGAGGAACGCGTCGCGCGCCTCGACGAGCTCGCGCGTTCCACCGTGTAGCGTGGCGATGGACGTATCGGCAAGGCGCGGTCTCTTCGTCATTCACAACCCGGCGGCGGGCCTGACGCGGGCGGAACGCCTGCAGCGCCGACTCGAGACCGCCCTCGCCGACTGCCGTGTACCCTATGAGTACGCGCGCACCGAGGCCCCAGGTCACGCGCGCGAGCTCGCCAGTGCTGCGCTGGCCGGCGGCTACGGCAGCGTGCTCGTTGCCGGTGGTGACGGTACTGTGCTCGAGGCGGTCTCCGTCCTCGTGGACTGTGATGTCGCGCTCGCGCTACTGCCCGTCGGCACCGGCAACCAGCTGGCGGCGAACCTCGGCGTCCCGAGGGGCCTACGAGCGGCGCTCGACGTCGCTCTGGCCGGGCACGTGCGGCAGATCGACGTCGGGATGATGGATGGCCAGCCGTTCACGATCATCGCCGGTGCGGGATTCGACGCCGAGGTCGTGCGACCGCGCTCCGAAATCAAGAAGCGGCTGGGTTACGTGGCCTACGTACATGCGGCGACGGCTGCCGCGTTCGCGCCGCGCCCGTCGACGTTACGCATCACCGTGGACGGCGAGGAACACGTAGTCGCAGGGATCGGAGTAGAAGTAGCCAACATGCCGGGCCTGACGGCACCGATGCTGAGGCGGCCCGTAGATCTCGTTCCGGACGGGCGGCCCGACGACGGCTTGCTCGACGTCTGCGTGTTGGCTGTCGAGACGACGTTCGACTTCCTATCGGCGGTGAGCTCGATCATCACGCGGCGTTACGGGCGGAATCCGCGACTGCGCTACCTGCGGGGACGTGAGGTCGTTGTCGATGCCGATCCACCGCTACCGGTGCAGATCGACGGCGAGCGGCTGGAGAGGACGACACCATTCGTTGCCAGCGTTCGCCCCCGCGCTCTGAGCGTCGTCGTACCGCGAGAATAGGAGGTGAGGGTGAGGGCCCGATGCACGACGAATTCCTGATCGTCCGCGGCGCGCGAGAGCATAACCTCAAGAACATCGACATCCGTGTCCCGCGCAACCGGTTCGCCGTCATCACCGGACTCTCGGGGTCGGGAAAGTCGAGCCTCGCCTTCGATACGATCTACGCGGAGGGCCAGCGTCGCTACGTCGAGTCACTATCCGCTTACGCTCGCCAGTTCCTCGGCCTGATGGAGAAGCCTGATGTCGATTCGATCGAGGGCCTCTCGCCGGCGATCGCCATCGAGCAGAAGACAGCGGGCCGAAATCCACGCTCTACGGTCGGCACAATCACCGAGATCTACGACTACCTGCGATTGTTGTGGGCACGCTGCGGCACGCCCCACTGCCCTTCCTGCTCGAAACCGGTCCGCCGCCAGACACCGGAGCAGGTGGCCGATGCTGTGCTGAGTTGGCCCGAGAAGACCCGGATCGAGGTGCTCGCCCCGCTCGTTAGGGGTCGGAAGGGCGAGTTTCGCGATCTGTTCGAGCGGGCGCGCAAGGATGGATTCGTGCGCGTCCGAGTGGACGGCGTGACCTATGACCTGAACGACCCACCGAAACTGAACCGCCGTGTGAACCACGACATCGCAATCGTCGTCGACCGGCTGAGCGTGCAGGCCGGCGATAGAGCGCGTCTGACCGACTCGATCGAGATCGCACTACGTAGCGCCGACGGTGTGGTGCAGGTCGACCGCTACGGCGACGGCGGCGCGCCCGAGAGCCTGCTGTTCAGCGAGCGCTACGCCTGTCCCGACTGCGGCATAAACCTGCCCGAGCTCGAGCCGCGACAGTTCTCCTTCAACTCGCCATACGGCGCCTGTCCAGCGTGTGGTGGCCTGGGCGTGCGCAAGGTAGCGAACCCCGACCTGATACTCGCCGACCCACGGCTCTCGTTGCTCGAGGGTGTCCTGATCCCCTGGGGCTCGCCGGTCGGGTTCCTGCGCAAGCGGGTCATCGAGCCGCTGGCTCGCAAGAACGGTATCGGACCGAACGTGCCCTGGTCCGACCTGCCCAAGGCTATGCGGGATGAGATCCTGTTCGGGTCCGAGGACCTCGAGTGGGAGGGTGCGCTCGCCCGGCTCGAGCGGCGCTACCACGAGACGTCCAGCGAGCGGCTCCGTGCCCGGCTCGCCGAGTTCATGGCGGACGCCGTCTGTTCCGAGTGCGGCGGTGCCCGACTTCGCCGGGAAGCGCTCGCCGTTACGTTCGAGGGCAAGTCGATCGGCGAGGTCGTCGGCTTGACGGCCGGCACGGCACAGCAGTTCTTCGCCGACGGGACCTCCTACTCCGACGACCCGGTTGCCGGACCGATCCTCAAGCAGATCCTCGAGCGACTGCAGTTTCTCCGCGATGTGGGAGTGACCTACCTGACGCTCGGCCGCAGTGCAGAGAGCCTGTCGGGTGGAGAGGCGCAGCGCATCCGCCTGGCCACGCAGATCGGGTCCAGGTTGGTGGGTGTGCTCTACATCCTCGACGAGCCGTCGATCGGTCTCCACCAACGCGACAACGCGAAGTTGTTAGGGACCCTCGAGGCGCTCCGCGATCTCGGCAACACTGTGATCGTCGTGGAGCACGACGAGGCGACGATCCGACGCGCCGACCATGTGGTCGACCTCGGCCCCGGCGCTGGCCGCAGCGGCGGAGAGGTGGTGGTTCAAGGGACGCTCGAGGACGTGTTGACGTGCGAGAGTTCGTTGACCGGTGCGTACCTGCGCGGTGAGCTCACGATAGACCCCCCGAAGAAGCGGCGACCGGGGACCGGCGAGCGGTTGCTCGTGCGCGGCGCGCGCCAGTACAACCTGAAGAACATCGACGTCGAGTTCCCGCTCGGTTGCTTCATCTGTGTGACCGGGGTATCGGGCTCGGGCAAGTCGACGCTGGTCGAGGAGATCCTCTACCGCGAGCTGGCGCGTCGACTCTACCGCTCGCGGCTGATCCCCGGGGATCACGATGGCTTCGAGGGACTCGACCTCATCGATAAGGTGATCGACGTCGACCAGTCGCCGATCGGTAGGACACCCCGATCCAACCCCGCGACCTACGCCGGTGTGTTCACTCCGATCCGCCAGCTGTTCGCCCAACTGCCCGAGTCGCGGATCCGCGGTTATGAGCCTGGCCGCTTCAGCTTCAACGTCAAGGGCGGCCGCTGCGAGGCCTGCCAGGGCGACGGCCTGGTGAAGATCGAGATGCACTTCCTGCCCGACGTCTATGTCGCGTGTGAGGTGTGTCGCGGTCGGCGCTACAACCGCGAGACGCTGGAAGTCTTCTACAAGGGCAAGAACATCGCCGATGTCCTGGCGATGACGGTCGACGAGGCGCTCGAGTTCTTTCAGCCGATACCAACGGTCCGCCGCAAGC
>JASFTY010000068.1:0-11946 GCA_050050535.1 Gemmatimonadales bacterium
ATGGTCGGATTCGACTACCATTTCCAGTAGGTCGCACCCGTCTGCCGGGGGACGATGACGCGCGGGCCCTGAAACAGCGATCTCCGCCGCCGCGTAGTGCTCCGGTGGAACAACACGCCTCGGCCACCAATGCTGTCACTGTGCGTCGTCGGGCCGCCTGGATTGGAGGCGCACGACGCGCGTCAAAGGAGGCGCAAGCATGCAGCGACTGCTGAGCATCGCGGTCCTCCTCGCGTCGGCCTCGCCGTTGCTGGCGCAGGAGAGGACCCTGATTAGTGGGGGCTTTGATTCGGGCGGGTTCGGCGCGCCGGTTGTGAAGTTCAGTCAGATCGATGGTGAGTTCGCACTGTTCGCCGGCGCGCGTGGCGGCTGGATCATCAATCATACGTTCGTGCTCGGCGGCGGCGGCTACGGACTCTCCAACGACATCGACAGGAACGACGATGGAGTGCGGGATTTCGAGTTCGGCTATGGTGGCCTGGAGCTTGAGTACATCAACAGCTCCGACGACCTCATCCACTTTACAGCCTACCTGCTGATCGGCGGCGGTGGACTGAGCGGCACGGCGGTGATCGAGGAAGCGGTCTTCGTGCTCGAGCCGGCCCTGAACGGCGAGTTGAATGTCACCGACTATTTTCGTTTCCACGCGGGCGCCGGTTTTCGTTGGGTGTCGGGAGTCGATTCACCCGGCTTGGACGGTTCGGACTTGAGCGCGTTCTACGCGCAGCTCACATTGAAGTTCGGCACGTTCTAGGCAAGCCCATATCTGGCTCTGTCAACGGAGAGCCTCCCCGAGGGCCGGGGAGGCTGTCTTCATGCCGGCCGCAGATGAGGCTTGCCGGCCCCTACATCGCCGGCGTGCTGGCGTTCCAGATGTCGGCGTGCAGCTTCCAGGTCCCGTCCGCCCCGCGCTTCCAGACGACCAGGTACTTGCCCTGCTCGACGACGCCACCCTCGCCTTCGCCGGTCGGCATCGACCAGGTGCCGATCTCGTAGGCGAACTCGCCGGCGCCATCGACGCTCACGGTGTTCAGGTTCATCATGAAGCCGCCCTCGGAGAAGGTCTCGGCCCAGGACTCCTGAACCGCCGGCAGGCCCCGCACCATTTCGGCCCCTGGCGGCAGCAGGGTCGCGTCCTCGGTGTAGAACGCGGCGACCGTGGCGGCGTCGCCGGCTTGCACCGCCTCCATGAACCGGGCGTTGATGCCTTCGATGGTCTCCTGGAGCTGGGCCCGATCCAGGTCCATCGCCATCTCCATCTGCTCCGCGCCCTGCTGCGCTTGCTCACCGCACGCGGTCAGAGCCAGGGCCAGGGCCGGGAGCAAAGCGACGATTCGAGCCGAGGAACTCATGCCATCCTCCTGGACTTTGCTCTTTTCGACTGATCGTGGTTTGATGCTCCAGGGTAGCCTGACGACGGCGTCGGCGCAATGATTCACGCTCGAAGTGCGAGAACGACATAGCCTAATGCCTGGAGCATCCGCGGTGTATCTGCACGAAGTCGTTGAGAGCTCGCGCCTCGTCGCGCAGACGAGCGCCCGCCTCGAAAAGGTGAGGGTGTTGGCGGCCCTGCTGCGCCGGTTGGGACCCGAAGAAGTGCCGATCGCCGTCGCCTTTCTCACGGGAGAGCCGCGTCAGGGGCGGCTCGGCATCGGGCCGGCGAAGATGCGCGCTGCCCTCCCCGACGCTGCTGCCGACGGGCCCGCCCTCACCATCCTCGAAGTCGACGCCACGCTGGAACGGATCGCCTCGGCTTTCGGGTCGGGGTCGGCCCGCGAGCGGGGGCGCCTGCTCCACGAGATGCTGGCGCGCTGTACCCGGGAGGAGCAGGAGTTCGTCGCCGGCCTGCTGCTGGGCGAGCTGCGTCAAGGCGCGCTCGAGGGCGTGATGGTCGAGGTGATCGCCAGAGCGGCGGCTGTGCCCGCATCGCTCGTTCGCCGCGCCCTCATGTTCTCCGGTGCTCTCCCAGAGGTCGCCACCGCCGCGCTGTGCGAGGGGAGGGAAGGGCTGGCCGGGTTCTCGATCCAGCTTTTCCGACCCGTGCAGCCGATGCTCGCCGGTAGCGCCGAGGAGGTCGGCGAGGCACTCGAGCGCTTCGAGACCGCCGAGCTGGAGTACAAGCTCGACGGCGCGCGCGCCGCCTCAACGACGTGACGGCCGCGGTCCCGGAGTTGGTGGAGGCTGTCCGCGCGCTACCCGTCCGCGAGATCATCCTCGACGGCGAGACACTCACCTTTCGAGGCGATGGGATGCCGCACCCGTTTCAGGTGACGATGAGCCGCTTCGGCCGCAAGCTCGACGTCGAGCGCCTACGACAAGAACTGCCGCTCGATGCGTTCTACTTCGACCTCCTCTATCTCGATGGCGACGCTCTCACAGACCTCCCGGCGCGCCAGCGTGTGGAGGCGCTTTCGCAGCTGGTTCCGCCGCAACTGCTGATCCCGCGCACGACGACCGGCGACCCGCAGGAGGCGCGGGAGTTCCTCGAGAGAGCGCTGGCGGCGGGACACGAGGGCATCATGGCGAAGGCGCTCGATGCCCCGTACGAAGCCGGTCGCAGGGGCAAGAGCTGGCTCAAGCTGAAGCCCGCCCACACACTCGACCTCGTGGTGCTCGCCGCTGAGTGGGGCTCGGGGCGTAGACGTGGATGGCTCAGCAACCTGCACCTGGGTGCCCGCGGCCCGGTGGGCGGCGGCTTCGTGATGCTCGGCAAGACCTTCAAAGGATTGCGAGACCAAGATCTCGAATGGCAAACCAAGCGCCTGCAGGAGTTGGAGATCAGTAGGGATACCTACACGGTGTACGTGAAGCCAGAGCTGGTGGTAGAGATCGCGTTTGACGGGGTACAAGCCAGCCCGAGATACCCTGCCGGGCTGACGCTCCGGTTCGCGAGATTCAAGCGGTACCGGCCGGACAAGCGCGCCGCGGAAGCCGATACGATTGACGCTGTGCGTGCCTTACACGAGATGCGCGCTTAGGTCTTCTGAGAGTTTCGTGGGAGATATGGCGGCGGAGGACGTGAGCGCTAAGGTCGAGTGCCCGTCCGTACGAGGGCAGCGGTACGTCTTGGAGGAGGGTGACGGCGGAGGTGAATCGGACTAGCAGGTTGCTGAAAAAGGATGGTCAGCTGCCGCATCGGAACCTAGATTGGGTCGCAGCCCATCCAGTACCCTGCCCCTGACGACGGGGCGATCATGCGCGGCAAGCCTGACTATCAGTCGCAGATCTATTACGCGATCGATATCGAGTCGTGGATTCCGGAGGCGCACCCGCTTCGAGCGGTGAAGCAGCGGGCGGACGCGATCCTGCACTCGATGCACAGGGAGTTTGAGCGGGCCTATTCGCGCATGGGGCGGCCGTCGATCCCGCCGGAGATGCTGCTGAAGGCGCTGCTGCTTCAGGCGCTGTATTCGATCCGCTCGGAGCGGCAGCTGGTCGAGCAGATCCAGATGAACCTGTTGTACCGCTGGTTCATCGATCTCTCGCTGGACGCGCCGGTCTGGGATGCCACCAGCTTTACGAAGAATCGGGAGCGCTTCGAGCGTCATGGTCTGTTGCGGAGCTTCTTCGACCGGGTGGTGGAGGGGGCGTATCTCGAGGAGCTGGCCAGCGAAGACCACTTCTCGGTGGACGGTACGCTGATCGAGAGCTACGCCTCGATGAAGAGCCTGAGGCCGATCGACTCGGGGGAGGAGCGAGTCAGCGACGGATCGGAGGACGACGATCCGGGCAATCCGACGGTGAACTTTCGAGGTGAGCGCCGGGGCAATGCGACCCACCGCTCGCTGACTGACCCGGAGGCGCGGCTCATGAGAAAGAGTCTGGGTCAACGGGCGAAGCTGAGTCACGGGATCCACGTACTGATGGAGAACCGCAGCGGCTTGGTGGTGGACGTGAGCGTGAGCGAGGCGCGGACAAGGGCGGAGCGGGAGGAGGCTCTGGTCATGACGCGACGGGTGCGCAAGCGCCACCGGGTGGCGATGCGGACGCTGGCGGCCGACAAGGGTTACGACGCCGGACCTTTTCTGCACACGCTCGAGCGCGAGCGGGTGGTGCCGCTGATCCCGATTCGGGACAGGCCGATTCGTAGCCAGGGCCCGGCGGCGGACGCCCGACGCCGAGCGCGGCGACGTCAGCGCACGAAGCGCTACCAGAGGAGTCAGAGAACACGCAAACGGGTGGAGGAGGGCATCGGCTGGAGCAAGACGATCGGTGGACTGCGTCGCAGCCGGCACGTGGGGCGCTGGAAGATCGGCCAGCAGGCTCTGATCGTCTACGCGACCTACAACCTCCTGCGTCTTGCCCGGCTGGCGACCATGGCCGGGGCGGCATAGAGCGCCCGCGGGGCTCACTCGACCACAAAGTCGAGACTCAAGCCCCACCCGATCAGCCAGGATGTAACGACCCGATCCCATGAGCAGAGAAAGATTCGATCAAATCACGACTTTTTCAGCGTCCTGCTAGTAGCTGTCTCGACGCCGGCCAGTAGATGACGGAGGTGGTCCCGGCAACGCCGGCGCATCGTAGTCGCGAACGATTGTGGCGAGGCGATCGAAAAGCCGGGTCAAGGCCCTTTCCTTTCGCCGCATGCGGGCACGAAACCAGGCGCGGGTGACGCCATAGACACCGGCCACCGTCCCAACGCCGAACAAGAACCCGAGGCCAGCGGCGTTGCCTTCGGCGCCCGCGGCAAAGATCCCGATTCCTGTTATGAAACCACCCGCGAGCACGGATGTGGTCAGTATTCTGCGACCGATGCTGGGGAACTTCGTGATCTTGATGCGAGTCTTCCCTCGTCGTGGGCTGACGTGCACTTTGACCTGCCCCTTCGTCCGGAAGAACCCGATCCTAGACTCCCAAGATAGGAGTTGGCTCAGAGTCTCGTTGATCTGCCCGGAACTGCCGAGGTCGTCGCGCACCTCCTCCAACAGGATCCCGTAGGTTTTGGGGGACACTTCCACGTCGATGGTGCGTTCGAGCTCCACCTTGCCAGTGTAGCCAAACAGGCCGCCCTTCTCGATGCCGCTCGGCGGTTCGGCGGGAGGCGGCGCGACGATCACGTCCGGGCGTGCGGCTTCCCGGACTAGCTCCGGCACGATCCCGATCTCGGCGGCCATCCGCTCGACGCCGCCCAGCGACATCCCCGCCTCTTGGTACCGGTCCTGCTCTGCCTCCAGCTCGGCGGCCCGTTGCACGATACGTTGAGCCTCCGCCTCGTCGTAGACCTTGGGAGTGCTGAGTGCCGCCTTGAGCGCTTCGGCAAACTCGCCCGCCGTCAGGTAACGCTCGTCGGGACGCAGACGCATGGCATGCACCAGGGTGCTCTCCAAAGAGCCGGGCAACCCATCCAGCTTGAGGCGCTGCTTGGGCGGGGCATCGACGAAACGGCCCAGACGGCCTGCCTCCTCGGTGACCCACATGCCGGGCGGCTCACCGATCAGCATCTCGAACACGACGCAGGCGAGGCTGTAAATGTCTGTCGCCTCGTTCAGGTCCGAGCGTCCCGCCGCTTGCTCAGGGCTCATGTACCCGAGCGTGCCGACGGGGTAACCGGTCCGCGTGATCCTGTCGCCGCCGGCCGTGGAGATCGCCTTGGCAACGCCGAAATCGGCCACGACGGCATGTCCGTCCGACAAGAGGATGTTCTCCGGCTTGATGTCCCGGTGCACGATCCCGCGCCGGTGGGAATAGCTCAACGCATCCGCAACCTCATAGGCCAGATCCAGCGCCTGCTGCGCGGGGAGGCTACCCTTGCGCTCTAGCAGCGCTCGGAGCGAGTCACCCACGTACGGCATAACGTAATAGAGGAAGCCATCCGCATCGCCGGAGTCGATGAGCGTGAGCACGTGGGGGTGGGTGAGCTGGGCGGACAAACCGATCTCATTCAGGAACCGTCCGCCCGCGATAGACGCGGTGAGCTCGGGGTGCAATACCTTGACGGCTACCTGACGGTCATGGCGCACGTCGCCGGCCAGGTAGACCGTCGCCATGCCGCCCCGTCCCACGATCCGATCGAGCTCATATCGCTTGGGCAGGGCCGCGCTTAAGGCTGCGGGAATCTCGTTCGAAGACCTCATTTAAGCGCCAAAGGTACCTAACGGGGGACGATCACGGTAGGCGGATGCACGCCGTGCCGACCCTCCCTACGGAAGAGCGGCCCGGTGTGTGTCGATCGACAAGGCCACGGTCGCGCGGCTGTCCTCAATCAGCTGCATCATCTGGCCGACAGCCGCCTGCTGCTCCGGCTTCAGATCGTTGTTCACCAAGCCGCCGAGGATGTTGGTGTCCGCAAGGATCGTCGCCACCTAGCTTGTTCTGCTGCTGTCCGTACTGCTAATCTTGCAGCGGGATCTACAGGTTGAAGGGATACTGGGGTGACTTTGCAGCAGCACCGGCCCCTGAAGACCTTTGAGGGGATGACCGACGAGATGCTGGAGTGGCAAACACGCCGGCTCCAGGAGTTGGGGGTCGCCCGAGACGAGTGGACGGTCTACGTGCGGCCGGAGCTCGTGGTCGAGATCGCCTTCGACGGCGTCCAGGCCAGCCCCAAGTATCCCGGCGGCCTAGCGCTGCGGTTCGCAAGGGTCAAACGCTATAGGCCCGACAAGCGTGCGGAGCGAGCCGACACTATCGATGCGGTACGAGCGCTTCATGCAGGCCGGCGCGGGAGTGCGAACGGTGAGCCAGGCTGGTGACGCCCGCCGCGCTTGTCCCTCAAACGGCCATCGATGATATTCAGGCCGGTTCCAACCACACGAGTGGCTCGGCCACGCGCTCTCGGCCACAGTTGAGATGACTAGGCTTCTTCCCACGGTCTACTCGGACAAGAACAACTCCACGTTCTTCGACGTCGGAGGGACGCTGATTACAGTCGGCTACGAGGTGATCGAGCGGAAGAGGTGGTTTCTGCTGCCCGCCCCCTCGCTGGCCCGCATCGAGATCAACGTCGGTGACGGCGCGTCCGTCATGTCGTACGAGTACTCGGTGCCGCGGACCCGCCGCGTCGGCCCGGAGATTACGGGCGTCGAGCGCGGTCTGTACAGCCTGCTCGACGAAGCCGTACGCGCGACGATGCAGGCCAAGGTGCTGGAGGACGCCGAGCGGGAAGTGAGAGCGCTGGAGATAGAGCACCTATTCGAAGGTGGGAGCGCTGCCCACGAGTCGATAGGCGACGCGGCGGCCACCCGAAAAGCCCGTGAGCGGAAGCTCCTCGATGAGCTGGTCGATCGCCTCATCACCGCGGTTCGGCACGTGACCAACGTGACGTCGCTGACCGCGGAGGGGCTCGAGGCCCACCAAGCTGACCGGGGCCGAGCGCTCGAGAAGGTGGTCCAATCGACGAGTCTCGCCTCTGTTCTGGAAGCCCAGGGTGTTCTCGCTGCCGTGGAAACGTTTCTAGACTACGAGCTCGAGTCGACGACGGATGTGAACACGTTGAGAGAGCGGACGCTGGGGTACCTCGATCGGCTCCGTGTCACGAGTGGCGACGCGCTGCCGGCGATCAGCTACGAGCAGGCGCACATTATCGCCAATGAGTTCGTGCCCGCCTACGTCGTGATGAAACGGAAGTATGACGCGGCGGCCGCGGTACCGTCCGACATCCTCGGTCACGCCTTCGGCAGCTTCTTCGGCGGCGGGATCACCGGATGGTTGACGCTCTCCGTCTTCGGTGAACACGTGATCAGGAACCTTGCCGGCGTGTATGTGGACATACCGGGCTGGTATATCGGTGCTGGCGTCGCGTTCGTCTGGCCCTACCTCAAGGCTGCGAAGGGCGCACTGACGCGGGAGAAGAGATTCGAGAAAAGGCGTCAAAGGCTGCTGCAAAGACTCACGAGGCGGTTGGGGCTCGTATGGCCGGAAGGCGGCAGGCGTCTGCCCGGCTGAGTCGAGCCGCTAGGGCATTACGGCCCGCTGCCGGATATAGGCCAATAGGTCCGGAGTCGAGCGGAACCACTCGCCGCGGATGTGGGCGTCGGAGAACGTGGTGTGCAGCTCGCGCTGGAGCGCGCCTGCGTTACGCGCCGGGATGATCCCCAGCAGCTTCAACTCCGCTGGGTTCCCGAGTTGCAGCTTGCCTATGAGCTTCACCAGCCGACGCCTCTTGGCGACGCCGACCTTGATCTCGCCGCCACCGGTGTCCTGAACGAAGTAGACGACTCTCACGATGCACCACCACCCTCAAAGACGATGACCACACGCGGCTCGCCGAGTTGCAGGTAGCCTGTTTGCTCCGACACATACTGCGCGTCACCATCGCGCTTATCAAGCGGCGGCCGGAACTCACCTGAGCGTCTGAGCGGACCGCACTCTTTCTTGCGCTCAGTTGACGGTGGCCTTTACTTGGAGGCGTAGGCTCTGCGATGCCGAGTTGCCCAGGAGGGAGTCATGTCCATCGAGGTCACCAGCACCGCCTTCGAGGACGGCGGGTTCATCCCGGTCCGCCACACCTGCCAGGGTGAAGATGTCTCACCACCGCTCGGGTGGGCGAACGTGCCGGCCGAGGCGAAGAGCCTGGCGCTGATATGCGATGACCCGGACGCGCCCCGCGGCACCTGGGTCCACTGGGTCATCTACGACATTCCGCCGGGGTTCACGGGGCTCGCCGAGGCGATACCACCTCACGAGGTCACGCCCGACGGGGCGAAGCAGGGGCTCAACGACTTCAACCGGCTGGGCTATGGGGGCCCGTGCCCGCCGCCCGGCGGTCCGCACCGCTACTTCTTCAAGCTGTACGCCCTGGACATCGAGCCGGGTCTGCCGGCCGGAGCGACGAAGGCCGACCTGCTGCGGGTGATCAAGGGTCACGTGCTGGCGGAGGGCCAGCTGGTCGGGAAGTACGAGCGGGGCTAGGTGCGATCCCGCAGCACCGACAGGTAGGCGCCCCAGGGCCCGACCTGGTCTGCGTAGCCCTTTGCCATGACGCGGGCGATCTGCGCGATGTGACCCAAGTCGTGCACCGCCCAGGTGGCCAGCAACTGCCGTAGCGTCACCCGGCCGAACTCGGGGTGGGTTCCCGCCAGGTCCATCTGCTCCGGCTGCAGGTTCATAGCTTCTAGAGTCCGCAGGTTCTCCTCGCGCAGTGCTTCGAACGTGTCGAGCAGCTCGGCCAGCGTCTTACCGCGGCTGTCCTGGAACTGTGCGAAGCGATCGAAGGGCGTGAACGTCCGTAAGTCGCCGTGCTCGATGATGATCCTCATGCGGGCGATCCAGTCGGTCCGCTCGCCGTGTATCAGGTGCCCGACGACGTCGAACGGATTCCAGGTGTCAGGCCCTTCATCGCAGCGGATCCACGGATCGGAGAGGCCAGCCAGCAGAGCGCGAAGCGTGGCCGGCGTGGCTCTGAGGATCTCAATGGTTCGATCGAGCTGGAAGTCCATTCTTGACGACATCTGAGCGACCTCCGTCGAGCACTCCATCTCGTATGTAGAGCCCTAACCGTGTACCTAAAGATAGACGTCCGGTGTCAGACTGGGAACTCATCCGGCGCCCGTTTCGTTCATCGAGGTGGCGAGCTGGCCGATTGACTGCCTGCAACCCTGCGTCGCCTTGCGGCGTCAAACCAGATGAGAGGGAGCTGAAACCGGGCGACACGAAACGTCGTAAGGTGAGATAGAAGAAACACAGCTAGAGGAGTTGAAATAGATTTCCTTCCTGTCCAGGTGGCACTGGACAGTTGTCCCACTAGAAACCCTACCACTAACTCCGCAATGTGATGGGGCCGGGTCGAACCGGCCCCATTTCGCTATCGGTGCGCTCCGATTGACTACGGCCGACGCTTCAGGCGTTCGAGCTTTCGCCTCTCCTTCTTGGTGGGCCTGCCGCCCTCGCGGAACGAGTATTGGGGTGCCGCTTTGCGCTGCTCCTTGAGGCGTTCCCGCGCCTGGATGCTCTCGGGCGTCTCCTCGTAGAGGGTCGCCGCCTCGCTGGCCGGCCCGCGCCGTTCCGAGAGCCGCTGGACGACGACCTGATACTCGT
Organism: Gemmatimonadales bacterium; assembly: GCA_050050535.1. Taxonomy (GTDB): domain Bacteria; phylum Gemmatimonadota; class Gemmatimonadetes; order Palauibacterales; family KS3-K002. Next base: position 9,979 of record JASFTY010000068.1, read on the forward strand.
GGGGTCCCTTGCGCACGCGGACCCGGTCGCCGACGTGCAGGTTGGAGGCTCGTTTGGCACGCCGGCCGTTCACCTGCACTTTGCCGCCGCTGATCGCCCTTGCAGCGAGCGAGCGCGTCTTGAAGAAGCGCGCAGCCCACAGCCACTTGTCCAGCCGAACCGCTTCTGCAGCCATACCTCCTCCTCGCTACCATCGTCGCACCTCGGCCCCCTCCGCGCAACGAGGGCTTCCGCGTCCCCCCCAACCGGGCATCGCTGTGAGCCCACAAGAGACCGCTGTTGGCCGGGCCGGTGCCCCAGCGCTCGGTCGTGGGCCGGACGAGCGGGACGCCGGGGGCCGCGGGAGCTTGAAACCAAATCCGGCGTCCAGCGTTGGTGGGTCGAGACCCTTCAACCCGGTGAGGCTGAATTGAAACTCTCGGACACCGCGATCCGGCGGCCGGTGCTGGCCGCCATGATGAGCCTTGCACTGGTCCTGTTCGGCGGGATCGGCTACTTCCGCCTGCCGGTGCGCGAGTTCCCGGACGTCGATGCGCCGATCGTCTCGGTCACGACCGTTCTGCGGGGTGCCAACCCGCGGGTGATGGAATCGACGGTCACCGACATCTTGGAAGAGGAGCTGAGCACTATACCCGGGCTCAGGACGCTTACCAGCTCCAGCGCCGAGCAGGTCAGCAACATCACCCTCGAGTTCACCCTGGACCGGGACATCGAGGCGTCCGCCCAGGACGTGCGCGACAAGGTGTCGCGCGTACGCGGCCGGTTGCCTCAGGAGATCGAGGAGCCGGTGGTCACCAAGCAGGACGCCGACGCCCAGCCGTTCTTCTGGCTGGCGCTCAGCGGCGAGAACTACGACCTGCTGCAGCTCTCCGATATCGGCGATCGGATCGTCAAGGCGCGGCTCCAGACGCTGCCCGGCGTCGGCCGCGCCCAGGTGTTCGGCGAGCGGCGCTACTCGATGCGGATCTGGCTCGACCCGGCCGAACTGTCGGCCCGCGGCCTCACCGTCCAGGACATCGAGTCGGCGATCCGCAGCCGCAACGTCGAGATCCCCGCTGGTCGCATCGAATCGGAGAGGCGCGAGTTCACGGTCCGCTCGCTCGGCGAGCTCAAGACACCCGACGAGTTCGCCAACCTGACGGTGGCGAACCAGGGCGGCCAACTGGTGAAGCTGCGGGATCTGGCGCGTGTCGAGCTGGGGCCCGAGGACGAGCGTAGCTCGCTGCGCTTCAACGGCACATCGGCGGTGGCGATCGGCGTGGTCCGTCAATCGAAGGCGAACCTGATCGAGGTGTCGGACGCTATCCGTGGCGAGCTACCGGCGATCAACACGGCGTTACCACCCGGCGTGAGTCTGGAAATCGGCTTCGACAGTTCGATCTTCATCCGGCGCTCCATCCAGGAGGCCCAGGATGCACTACTGCTCGCCGCCGCCCTGGTCGTGCTGATCATCTTCTTCGCGCTGCGCAACCTGAAGGCGACGATCATCCCGGCGCTGGCCATCCCCACATCGATCGTGACCGCGTTCGGCCTGATGTACTTCCTCGGCTTCACAATCAATACGCTGACCTTGCTGGCGCTCATCCTGGCGATCGGGATCGTCGTCGATGACGCGATCATCGTGATGGAGAACGCCTACCGGCATCAGGAGGAGCTGGGTGAAGATCCCGAGACGGCGGCGATCAAGGGGACACGTGAGATCGCCTTCGCCGTGATCGCTACCACCGTCGCTCTGGTGGCCGTCTTCTCGCCGCTCGCCTTCCTCAGGGGCACGACCGGCCGGCTGTTCAACGAGTTCGGCATCGCCATGGCCGGCGCGGTCGTAATCTCCAGCTTCGTCGCACTGACGCTCACAGCCATGGTATCGGCCAAGATCCTGCGCGTGCCGAAGAGCCACGGCCGCGTCTTCATGGCGTTCGAGAAAGGGTTCATCGGCATCTCGAGTGGCTACGGCCGAACCCTCTCATG
>JASFTY010000069.1:0-11859 GCA_050050535.1 Gemmatimonadales bacterium
GGTACTCGGCCGCGGCGATGAAGTCGTCGAACACGTTCTGCTTCCGCTCCTTCGTGCCCGCCTTGTGCCACTCCTCGCCGTACTCGCCGCCGCCCCGCAGGTTGGCAGAGGCGTAAATCCCGCCCATCTCCAGCCACACCGCCACACTGGTCGAGAAGTACGGCAGCGTGCTGGCGTTGAACCCGCCGTAGCCATACAGGTACGTGGGATTCGTTCCGTCCCGCTCGATCCCCTTCCTGTGGGTGATGAACATCGGTACCCGCGTGCCATCGCGGGATGGATAGAAGACCTGCACCGTCTCGTAGCCGCTGGGATCGAAATCGATCTCCGGCGCCCGGAAGACCGTGCTCCTGCCCGTCTCGAAATCGTAGCGGAAGATCGTCGACGGATAGAGGAACGAGCTGAATGAGTAGAACGCTTCGCTATCCTCGCGCTCGCCGCTGAAGCCGCCGGCGGTGCCGATCCCGGGCAGCTCGACCTCGGTGTCGAATGTGCCGTCCATGTCGTAGATCAGGATCTGCGTGTGCGCGTCGTGCATGTAGCTGGTCACGAACTGGTTGTTGACGATGCCGACGCCCTGCAGCACGTCATCGCTCTCCGGGATGATCTCGCGCCAATCCTCGCACGCCGGGTTGCGCGTATCGATGGCGATCACCCGGTTGCGTGGCGCCTCCAGGTTGGTCCGGAAGTAGAAGACCGGGCCGTCGTTGTCGATGAACCCGTAGCTCGCATCGAAGCCGTCCAGCAGTCGCACCACCTCGCCGTCGAGATTCGGGGCCTGCGGATCGCCGAGATCGATGTAATAGACGCGGTTCCGCTCGTCTGTACCCTGCCACACGCTCATGATCGCGTAGCGCCCATCCTCGGTGACGAATGCCCCGAAGCCCCATTCCGGCTGGTCGGGCCGCTCATAGATCAGCCGATCCGCCGACTGATCGGTGCCGAGCCGGTGGTAGTAGAGCTTTTGATTGCGATTCGCCTCTTCGTAGGTGTCACCTTCCGTGGGCTCCGGGTAGCGGGAGTAGAAGAAGCCGGCGCCGTCGTGGGTCCAGGAGGCGCCGGAGAACTTGATCCACCGCAGATGGTCGTCCAGGTCCCGCTTGGCCTCGACGTCCCGCACGTAGAACTCGCGCCAGTCGGACCCGCTGGCCGAGACACTGTAGACGAGCAGCCTGCCGTCGTCGGTGAAGTCGAGGACGCCGGCGGAGACGGTACCATCCTCCGAGAGCGTGTTCGGGTCGAGCAGCACCTCGGGCTCGGCCTCCAGGCTCGCCTGCATGTAGAGGACCGACTGGTTCTGTAACCCGTCGTTCTTCCAGTAGAGGTAGTAGTCGCCTTCCTTCCACGGCGTGCCGTAGCGCTCGTAGTTCCAGATCTCGGTGAGTCGATCCCTGATCCACTCGCGCTCGGGGATCGACTCGAGATAGGCGAAGGTCACCTCGTTCTGAGCCACGACCCACGCCTTGGTCTCTTCGGAATCGACGTCCTCGAGCCAGCGGTACGGGTCGCGGACGATCGTTCCGTGATAGTCGTCGGCATGATCGATCTTGCGCGTCCTGGGATACTCGACCTGCGCCTGCGCCGGCAGCGCGACGAGCAGGGCCAGAACCGCCAGTACCCCGACAATTATTGACCTGCGTGCTTTCATATCCCCCTCTCAGTTCGACGTCATCGCCATCCCCATCGCCATCGTCATCTCCACCCCACCGCCCACCGACCCACCGACGCACCGATCACCCGCGCTCCTCGAAGAACTCGATCCACAGCCCCTGGGTCAGCGGCGGCTGGACCAGGAAGGCGCCGCCGTAGAACCCGGCGTGCGGCATCAACCGGCGCCCGATGTCCGGCGCCATGACCTCGCGGGCGCGGGCCAGCGAGGCGACCCGCAGGCTCACGCCCATGATCCCTTCACCGCGCGTCGCCATGAAGCGGGCCGTGAACCCGTCCTCTTCCGTGGGCTCGAGCAGCAGGATATCGCCGTGCCCGGTCTCGATCTTCCGGACACGGTCGGTGAAGAAGTTGCGCTCGAGCACGGGACCGGCCGGGAGCCCGACCGACTCGAAGGCGGTGGCGGCGGCGGACAGGTCGTTGACTGCGATCCAGACCGCTCGGATGCCGAGCGCGGTGTTGGGGTGCGACATGTACCGCTGAGGCGCCAGCTCGGGGTGCCGCTGGGCCAGGACGTCCAGCACGGCCCGGTCGTACTCGATGAAGAAGAGCGCGTTCGCCGGGACCACGGGCTGCGTGAACATCACGTAGTGCCACATATCGGGGACCGGCTCGGCCAGCCCCTCGAGCGCCGCCGAGCCCGGCAGCGGCCCCATCATCTCGAAGCCGCGCTCCCTCAGATACCCCGCCGCGTGCGCCGCCGATGCGACGTCGAGCCCCAGGTACATCGCGCCCCGCTCGTGCCGGTCGAGAAACTCGGGCAGCTGGGGCATGAAGCCCATCGCCTGCTCGCGATCGGTGACGGTGATCAGCTCCAGGTAGGTCGTGTCCGAGAACCAGAGCTCGGTGTTCGCCACGCCGGGGAACTGCGCCCGCGGCGCCCGGGCGAACCCCAGCGAGTCGACGAAGAAGTTCCGGCTCGCCTCGAGATCGCGTACCGCAATGACCACATGGTCGAGCCCGTGGCCCGCGCCGAGCAACTCGGCCCCGCGGGTGCCCAGCTCCACCCGGCCGCCCCCGCCCTCACCGCAGCCAGAGAGGGCCAGACAACCGGCCACCACGGTCGATACGCCCAGCTTGTTCATGATTGGCCTCCGGCGTGCGGATCCAGCGATCACAGCTGCTGCCTGGGAACCGGAGGAAGATACACGACGGCGCGGCGCGGCGCACGAAGCGCGTATCTGCCAGGATCCACCGACCGACGCCGCACCGCCGTGTCAACCAGAAGACGCACCGGCCGCCGCACCTTGCACACCGGTCGAGCAAGCGCCGGTCGGTGGAGTCCGTGGAATGGCGGACGCCGGGCTCCTAAACTTTCGCCGCTTCGAACAGGTGCACGTCCCGCTGCGGATAGGGGATCGAGCAGCCGGCCGACTCGAGCCGCTCCTTCAGCGTTCGGATCAGGTCGAACCGCAGACCCCAGTAGTCCTCTTTCTTGCACCAAGGCCGCACAACGATATTCAGCGACGAGTCGCCCAGCTCGGAGACGGCGATCACAGTCTCGGGCTCCGCCAGCACGCGCTCGTCGACGTCCAATACGCTCCTGATCGTCGCAATCGCGACGTCGATATCGTCGTCGTACGATATACCGACCGTGATATCGTTGCGGCGCGTCGGGTTGGCGGCGTAATTCTTGATCGTCTCCCCGTAGACCTGCGAGTTGGGCACCAGGATCCTCACGTTGTCCGGCGTGTTGAGCTCGATGCTGAACATGCCAATCGACTGGACCGAGCCGGCCACTCCAGCGGCCTCGATATAGTCGCCCACCTGGAACGGCCGGAAGATGAGCAGCATCACGCCCGACGCGAAGTTCGACAGCGTGCCCTGCAGCGCCAACCCGACCGCCAGGCCGGCGGCACCGAACACCGCCAGCAGCGAGGCCGTCTGGATACCCACCATCCCAAGCACCGCCACCACGACCACCGCCAGAAAGAGATAGTAGGTTAGGCCCGAGACGAACGGTATCAGCGTGGGCTCCACCCGCGTCCGCTCAAGACCCCGCCGCACGGCGCGCCGCGCCCAGCCCGCCGCCATCCGGCCCAGGACGAGCAAGGCGATGGCGCCCAGCAGCTTCAGCCCCCAGGCACTTAGCAGGTCAACCACCAGCTGCACCGTCTGCTGCATAGAAGCATCGATCTCTTGCACGTTATCTCCCTCCGTTCGGTCCGACGGACGACGCCGGCGGCTAACCGCTCACAGCTCCACCCCCAGCGCTATTAGCATGGTCCACAAAGCGACTTGAGTTCCTCATGATAGGCAAAACCCCGGCCCTGTCGAGGCCCCGGCCGCCAGCTTGACGGAGCGCCACCTCCCACCTTTAGTTGTAGCTCATCGCGACCGCACTTTGCCGAACCCTGCACCGTCAGCGGACCTCGGGAGGCACCTATGCGACCGCACCGCATCCTCACTGCCGCGGCGCTGCTCGCCGCGCTCGCTCTGCCCGGGCTCACGTGGGCTCAGGGCTTCGAGGGCACGATCGAGTCGCGCGCCGCCTCGCTCGACCAGGAGGCGCTGATGTATCTGCTCGGCCCGGCAGGCGAGGGGGAGGAGTTCGACGCCACCGGCATCTTCGACGTGTCGATCGCGCAGATAATCGAGGCCGCACCCGAGCTGGGCGAGGTCGAGGTCCAGGCGCTGACCTATCACTTCAAGGGCACGATGATGCGAGTCGACGGCGGCCTCTCGGACGAGGTGCCCGCCTACGCGATCCTCGATTTCGGTGCCGGCTACTTCGCCGTCGTCAATCCGGCTGACCGGATGGTACTGGAGTTGACGAGCGAGGACTTCGAGGAGATGAGGGCGATGCTGGGCGAGGTTGAGCAGGCAGAGCCGCGCGCCAGACCCCAGGTCCGTCCGCTCGGCCGAACGAAGGAGATCAGCGGGATGAGCGCCGTCGCATTCGAGATCAAGTCGGAACGAAAGACAACGGTCGCGTGGGTGACGAACGAGCTGAGCGATGTGGTCAACGTCTTCCTCGAACTCGAATCGCGCATGAAGAGCATGGGTATGTTCGAGGAAGGCGACGAGGACACCGAGGTGTTCATGCTACTCGCCGAGCACGGCTTCCCACTCCTCGAGCAGAAATTGACCCGCTACCACTCGGGCAGGTACTCCTACGACATCTCGGCCGTGATCTCGGTCGAGCGCAAACCTCTTCCCGACGACCTGTTCGCGATACCCGAGGGCTACGAGCGTCACAACATGTGGAGATGATGCAGATGCTCGGCAGCGCGAGTTAGCGCCCGGGATCGTAGTGCACGCCAAGCTCGGCGATCAACGGGTGGGCCCGCGCTTCGTCGATGACCAGCCGCACCCGCCGCGCCGTCAGGCACTCGATCCGGTCGAGCTTCTTGTGACCCACCGTCGTCCCCTCGTTCACGGTGATCCAGTCGCCGGCCCTCTCGACCTGGAACCGGTAGGCCCCTATCCGCTGCCCTAACTGAACCGGCTCCTGGATCCGCACCACGTTGAACGTCGTCGGCGCGCCGAGCTCGAGCTCCAGCACCGCACTCATCACCGAATCGTCCGTAGCCCAGTACGTGCCCAGGTCGCCGTCCAGGGCACGCGCCGCCTCGAACCGGCCGGAGCCGCCGCGCACGTTCGAGGCCGAGGCCCGGGCGCCAGCGGCGAGGTCGGCGCCGAAGATCGCGTCGAGCGCCGCCCGCAGCTCGTATAGCCGCTCGACGTCCGCCGCATCTAGCAGACCCTCCCGGCTCGGCGGCACATTGAGCAGCAGCACGCAGTTCCGCCCTACCGACTTGAAGTAGATGTCGAGCAGCTGCTCCAGCGACTTGGGCTCTTGATCGGCGTGCCAGAACCAGCCGGGCCGGATCGAGACATCGCACTCGCCGGGCACCCAGTGCGGCCCGAGAGGGTCGCCGGCGTTCAGGTAGCCCGTGTCGGCGTTACCCACATGTACCCGCGAGCGGTCGATCATCGACCAGTTGGTTTCGCCGGCGAAGCCGCGCTCGTTCCCGATCCAGCGCACGTCGGGCCCCTCGTCCGAGAAGATCACGGCCCCCGGCTGCAGCTGGCGCACCAGTGACCAGTAAGCCTCGAAGTCGTACTCCATGTCGACAGCGTCCGGGCCTTTCGCGCCATCGAACCAAACCTCGGTCAGTCTGCCGTAGTCGCCGAGCAGCTCACGCAACTGCCTGAGGTAGAACGCGTTGTAGGCCGCCTCATCACCGTAGGACGGCTCGTGACGGTCCCACGGCGACAGGTAGAGGCCGACGTCGAGCCCGCGGGCGCGCGCCGCATCGACCAGCTCGCGCACCACGTCGCCGCGTCCACCGCGCCAGACGCTGCTCCGCACCGAATGCTCGGTGTAGCGACTCGGCCACAGCGCGAACCCGTCGTGATGCTTTGCGGTGAGGATCAGGGTCCGAAAACCCGTCTCGGCCGCGACCCGCGCCCACTGCCTTGCATCGAGCCGCGACGGATCGAACAGATCGGGATCCTCATCGCCCGTCCCCCACTCGGCGTCGCTGAACGTGTTGACGCCGAAGTGGAGGAACATCGCCAGCTCCTTGCGCTGCCACTCCAGCTGCCGGGCCGTCGGGATCGGCAGCAGTGGACGTGGGGGCGGCACCTCCTGCCACAGTACTCCGCCGCCGATCAGCACGGCGGTCGCGCAGATGGCCGGTGTCTTAATCATGAGCCCTTCGACCTCGTTCGACGCGCAGTGACCAGGGGAGCCCGGCCGCCAGCGGCCGGGCGGTTCGTCATGACGGAACCTAGTCAGCAAGTCGCCGCGGCAAAACGGTCGATCATCGAGATCCACCGGGCGACCATCGCCGCCGAGCGCGCACCCCGCACCCGGCCGCCCTTGTCAATCCGTAGCAGGTCCTATATTTGAGCGGAATGACGACCACGCCGCACTACAACTCGCACCAGCTCACGTGATTCCGCTCGTCTGGGGAAGCTTCCTCGCCTTCATTCTGGCGATGATCGCCCTCGACCTGGGCGTGTTTCACCGGCGCGCACACGTCGTCAAGCTGTCGGAAGCGCTGAGCTGGACGCTCGTCTGGATCGCGCTCGCGCTCGCCTTCAACGTCATCGTCTACTACCTCTACGCACGAAATTGGATGGGCTGGGACATCGACTCGTCCCCGCTGACGGGGCGCGAGGCCGCTCTGCAGTTCCTCACCGGGTACGTCGTCGAGAAGTCGCTCTCGGTAGACAACATCTTCGTCATCGCGATGATATTCGCCTACTTCCGGGTTCCCCTCGAGCTGCAACATCGTGTCCTGTTCTGGGGCGTCCTGGGGGCGATCGTCTTCCGCGGCGTGATGATCGGGCTCGGTGTGGCGCTCATAGTGCGGTTCGACTGGATCCTGTTCGTCTTCGGCACACTCCTCATCTTCTCGGCGGCGCGGCTGCTCGTCGTGCGCCACGACAACATCCGACCCGAACGGAATCTGATCTTGCGGTTCGCACGACGCCTCTACCGCGTGACCGACGGTTTCGTCCGGGACCGGTTCATCGTGCGGCGAAACGGCGAGCTGGTCGTCACCCCGCTGGCGCTGGCGCTGCTGCTGGTGGAGAGCAGTGACGTGATGTTCGCGATCGACTCGATCCCCGCGATCTTCGCCATCACCCGCGACCCGTTCATCGTGTTCACATCGAACATCTTCGCTATCCTCGGACTGCGCTCCCTCTATTTCGTGCTCGCCGGGTTGATGCACCGATTCCGCTACCTGAAGGTCAGCCTGGTCTTCATCCTCGCCTACGTCGGGATGAAAATGATCCTGGCACACTACTACCCGATCCCAACCGAGGTCTCGCTCGCCGTGATCTTCGGCCTGTTTGCCGTCGGCCTGCTGGCCTCCGCCGTGCCGGCGCGGGATACGGCCGAACTCATCTCGCCGCTGCGGAACGAGCTGGAAGAGCTGCTGAACATGAGCCGCCGGCACGCACGGCGGATCCTCGCCCTGCTGTTCGGCGCCACCCTGTTGCTCATCGGCCTGGCGGCGCTCGTGCTTCCCGGTCCCGCCATCCTCGTCGCACCGCTCAGCCTGGCGATCTTGGGGATCGAGGCCGCCTGGGCGCGGCGCTGGCTGGCAGAAGTGCGCGAAAGCGGGCAGCGGGTCGAATCCCGGGGCGCGAGTCGGACGCCCCCTGGCTGAGGGCGCCGTACAGCACGGCTGTCGCGCAGATGGCCGGTGTCTCCATCATGAACCCTTCGACCGCGATGGCCTCGTAGTGAGGGTTGGAGCCTGAGCCCCGCCGGCCGGGCCGTCCGCCACGACAAACCTGATCAGTAAGTTGCCGGCGCAGAACACGATACGCATCTTGGGTCCGAGAGGAGCTCGCCGGCCAGGTCCCGACCCGCCACGGGAACGACATGAGCAAGTCGCGATTGAAACGGTTGATAATCGAGATACACCGCCGCTCGCTCTGGCAGGTGCTCGCCATTTACGTGCTGGGCGCCGCGGCGGCCTACCAGGTGGTCCAGAGTCTGACCGAAGGGCTCGGCCTGCCCGGCTGGTTCCCCGGCTTCGCCATCGTCCTCTTCATCGCGCTGCTGCCCGTCGTGCTGGCGACCGCCGTCGTGCGGGAGCAGGCGCCGCCCAAGGAAGCGCCGGGGCCGGCGGCGGAGACGGCCGCCGAGCCTGGCGAAGCGGCTCCCCCACCCGCAGGGCCGGACCGCCACGTGCTCGCCTGGCGACGCCTGCTGTTCAGCGTCGTTGGGATCTTCGCACTCTGGGGCGCCGTCGCCGCCGGGTGGCTGGTCCTCGGGGGTCGCCTGCCCGCGCCGACGGCCGGCACGCAACCGCGGCCGCCGCGAGTCAAGCTCGTCGTGCTGCCGTTCGAGAACCTCGGCCAGCCAGAGGACGAGTACTTCGCCGACGGCGTCACCGAGGAGATCACGTCGCGGCTGACCGAGATACCGGACCTGGGCGTCATCTCGCGCACCACGGCGATCCAGTACAAGGGCAGCCCGCGAAGCGTCGGGGAGATCGCCGCGGAGCTGGAGGTCGATTACGTGCTGGAAGGCTCGGTGCGCTGGGAGCACATCACCGGCGCTCCGAGCCGGGTCAGGGTCACGCCGCAGCTTATCCGCGTCGCCGACGACACCAACATCTGGACACAACGCTACGACGCGGTTCTGTCCGAGATCTTCCGCGTGCAATCGGACATCGCCGAGAACGTGGCACTCGCGCTCGACATCACGCTGCTCGAGCCGCAGCGCAGGGCGATCCGGGCACGGCCGACCGAGGACCTCGAAGCCTACGACTACTACCTGCGCGGCAACGACTACTACGCCCGCCGCTTCATCGAAGAGGAGGCGTGGAACGCCGTCGAGGCGTACGAGGCGGCGATCGGGCTCGACCCCGCGTTCGCTCACGCCTACGCCGCGCTCGCCCGAGCGCTCGTCTGGCTCAACCAGCAATTCGAGCGCGGTACGGCGCTGCCTCGCGCGCGCCAGGCGGTCGACGAGGCGCTGCGCTTGGCACCCGACCTGGCTGAAGCGCACATGGCATTGGGCGATTACTACTACTACGGTATGCTCGACTTCGAGCAGGCGCTGCAGCAGTATGAGTGGGTACAACGTCGCCGGCCGAGCAACTCGGACGCCGTCGCTCTGATCGCCTGGATCCAGCGGCGGCTGGGCGACTGGGAGTCGTCGATCGCCAACGCGGAGCTGGCGCTCGAGCTCGACCCGCTGAATACCGTATGGCTGATCGGGCAGGCGCAGAACTATTTCTACGTGCGACGTTACGAGGACGGGGAGCCGTACTTCCTGCGCGCCATCGCCAACGCGCCCGACGTGCCCTACTACTATCGCTGGACCGCCTGGTTCTACCTCGCCTGGGACGGCACGGCCGATCGGGCACACCGAATACTCGGGCAGGCGCTCCTCAGGGTAGAGCCGGGCCAACTGCTGCTGGGCGCGGAGTCGGGCTGGATCATCCTCCACGTCTTCAGCGATGAGTACGGGCCGGCGCTCGAACGCCTGAGCCCCGACTCCGCCGAAGTCGACGCCGGCTACTACTACCTGGCCCGTGCCTACCTCACCGCGCGGTCGGGGGACGACGACCAGGCACGCGCCTTCTACGATTCAGCCCGTGTCGCCTTCGAGGCACGAGTAGCGGAGGGGCCCGAGCGCTTCGCGCCACACAGCGCGCTCGGCATCGCCTACGCGGGGCTCGGGCGAACGGAAGATGCGATCCGCGAGGGCGAGCTGGCGGTACGACTGGTGCCGCTCTCCCGCGATGCGATCGGCGGCACCAACAGGGTCCGTGACCTGGCGCTTATATATATGATGGTCGGGGATTACGAGGGCGCACTCGACCAGCTCGAGCAGCTGCTGTCCGTGCCCTCGGAGTTCTCGGCCAACCTCCTCCGCGTCGACCCCTTCTGGGATCCGCTGCGCTCCGACCCACGCTTTCAGTTGCTGCTCGAGATGTACGATCGAGCCAGGCAAGGCGGGACGAATCCACGGCGCATCAGCGCCTAGGCGACCCTTCTCCTTGTCACCGCAGCCATCTGCCGGCATCTTGTAGACGGGCTTACCGGATCACGGCACGCCGTTGCGGCGGCCTCGAGCCTGGGGTGGTGTGATGACGACGATGCGATCCTACCCGACTGCGCTGCTCATCCTGATCATGCCGCTGACCGCCTCCTCTCTGGAGGCGCAGCGCGCCGACAAGGGACGGGACGGCTTCGAGCTCGAAGCGTTCGCCGGCGTCTTCTATCCCAAGGAGCCGGCGTTCGGCGCCGGCGAAGTACAGTTCACGCTCGACGAGCGACAGGCCATCTTCGGCGCCCGCCTCGGATGGACCTTCCGATTCAACATTTTCATGCAGGCTGAGGGCGCCTATGTCCCTCTGACGATGGAGGAGGAAGGCGGCACGACGCGTGACATCAGCACCCTGCTCTACGGCGCGAGCGTCGGGTACAACTTGCAGTTTTCGCCGGACGCACAGCTGTTCATCCTCGCCGGCGGCGGCATGGTCCACTGGAGCCCCGACGGACTGCCGTCGGAGAACCAGCTGCGCGGACATTTCGGTGGCGGCCTCCGCATCTTCTTGACCCGCGGCGTGGCGCTGCGCCTCGACGCACGCGACCACCTCGTGCCGAAGACGATGAGCGACACGCGCCGCACTCTCAACCCCGCACTCACCTTCCACGACGAGCTGACCCACAACATCGAGCTGAGCGGCGGTATCACGCTCTTCTTCGGCGTGCAGCGCGACGACGACAAGGACCGCGTCTTCAACGAATACGACGCCTGTCCCGGCACGCCCCGCGGCGCGCTCGCCGATGCGCGCGGCTGCCCACTCGACAGCGACGAGGACGGGATCATCGATCAGATCGATCAGTGCTCCCACACGCTGCCCGGCACACCGGTCGATGAGCGCGGTTGCCCGACCGACAGCGACGGCGACGGCGTGCCCGACGGGATCGACCGCTGCGACAATACCCCCGACGGCGTGCCGGTCGACGAGTCCGGCTGCCCGCTCGACCCCGACGGCGACGGCGTGCCCGATGGGCTCGACCGCTGCCCCAACACGCCGGCCGGCGCCCAGGTCGATGAGCGCGGTTGCCCGGTGGACAGCGACGGGGACGGCGTGCCCGACGGGCTCGACCGCTGCCCCAACACGCCGGCCGACCGCGAGGTCGACGAGGTCGGCTGCACCCGCATCCAGGCGGGCATCGAGACCGGGCGCCTCGTGCTCTCGTCGATCTACTTCCGCACCAACAGCGCCGAGCTACTTGCCGCCTCGCGCCGCGTCCTCGACGAGGTGGGCCAGGCACTGCTCGACCGGCCGGAGGCGCAGATCGAGATCCAGGGACACACCGACGCCAGCGGCTCCGCCGGCTACAACCTGCAGCTCAGCGAGCGGCGGGCCCGCAGTGTGTTCGAGTACCTGACCGCCACCTATCCGGGTCTGGAGCGCGGCAGATTCACCGTGCGCGGCTACGGCGAGTCGCGGCCGATCGCTTCGAACGAGACGCCGGACGGCATGGCGATGAATCGGCGGGTCGAGTTCGTCGTGAGGAACCCGTAGACGGTGGGCGGTGGGCAGTGAGCGGTGGGCAATGGCTGGTAGCCGATCGGGTAGGTAGGGGCGTTACCGGCCCCTACCTCCCACACCACCGTACGTTCGGGTCCGAATACGGCGGTTCACAAGGCACGCGCGAGTCTCCGGTGTTCATGAAGAAGGCTCACGAGCCCGAGGC
>JASFTY010000070.1:0-11791 GCA_050050535.1 Gemmatimonadales bacterium
GTCCGCCACACCCGTCGCCGCGACCACGTTCACGTTCGCCTGGTAAAGTTGCTCGTGCACGCCAACCAGCGCCCCAGGCTCGTCGTCCCCCTGGATCAGCAAGGCCGGGTACGGACCATCGAGGCTGAGACCCGCACGCTTCCCTTCGCTCTCCATCTTCGACACGTCTTCCGGAAACAGCGTCAGCTGCGTGCGCAGCGGACCCATCGGTATCGCAGTCATCGCGTGCAGGTTGATGCCGAACTCGGCCAGCTGGGACAGAAGCTTGTAGGCCGCACCGGGCCGGTCCTGTACCGCAGTGTGGAAGTAGCTGACTCGCCGGATGTTGATGGCCATCGGCCCTCCTCATGGCGGCGTGGGTGGCACATTCGCTCCAATACTCGACCCGGTACTCTATAGATGAGACCTGCGCCCCGGGCCAGCAAGCCTGACCGCTCAACTTACCGACGGACGAGAAACAGCCACGACGTGACGGAGATCGACGCAGCGCCCTCGCGCACTGCCCTCCAGCTCGATACGCATCAGCGGCTCCGACTCTCCGTCGGCTTCATTCGTCTACGTCCTCGACGAAAAGCGCACGCACGGGGCCCGACAGCACACGCCCCATGTGCTTGTGCGCCGCGCCCGATGGTATGAACACGCCGTCGCCGGGCCCGAACACCAGCGCCTCATCGGTGAACCCGATCTCGAACTCACCCTGCAGAACGAGGCCGACGTGCCCACGCTCGCACCAGTGCGGCTCCATCTCCGCCGTGTACTCGACCAGGCGTAACCGCCTTCCGCCGTGATCGGCAACTTTGTGGCGGACCCCTGCCATAGGGCTATCCCACGGCGCGGACTCGAAATCGATCCTGTACTCCATCCCGGTGCTCTCCTGACTCGCGGTGCCGGATCCCGCTTTTACTCCTCGGCCCACGCCTCGCTCTCGAAGCCGTAGAGCCGGATGTCCTCGCCTTGCCATGTGTCAGGTGCCAAGCCCGCCTTCTTGCACACCCAGCGCAAGTACTCGTCACGATCCCAGCCGTACCGGACTGGCACCTCCGGCAGCAGCAGACCCGTGGCACTACCTCTCACGATCCTCAGACCGTGCCTGCCCACCACGACCTCCTCCGGGCGGATCGGCCTCATCGGCGTCAGCGCATTGATCTCGATCCGCAGATCCGGGACCTCCTCCGCGGTCACCGGAGTGAAACGCGGATCGTCCGTCGCCGCGGCGATCGCCATCTGCACCACCGACTCGATCAGCCGTACACGTGCGTACACTTCGCCGCGACAGCCACGCAATTCGTCCGATACTCGGTCCCTGAGCGTGACGAACGATGCTCGCAGCTCGAGCAGAGCCGGCGATTCGGTCTGGACCTCGGGGAGCTTGCTTGTACTCAGGTACTCGTGAACCGTCCCCCTGGCGAGGCGCAGTAATGTCTGCTTGTCCTCGACGGTCAGCCTCGGCGCGGGGCCGGCTTCAGCTCGGCCTGTGCTGTCTTCCTGGCTCAACGCTCTCTACGGCGGCTGCGGGTGGAAACCTCGAATCCCTACGATATGAAACTTAGCCGCAGGTGCGACGTGAAGGCCAGCACCGACGCTACAGCACGCCCGCTCGGCCCTCCCACCGCCTCACGGCGACCGGCCGCTACTGTCCCAGCAGCCCCAGGGCATTCCTGATGTCTTCGGCGATCATCTTGCGCTTGCTCTTCTCGATGAAGAAGCTGGGGCCGGCCTGAAGGTAAGACGGGTACACCTGTATTCCTCGGTACAAGTAGCATCGGCAACGGAGCTTATAGGTCGATCCCGCCGGAATCACCCTGCCCGCGCCGGCCCTCTTGGAGATGTAGTTCATCGCCTTGATCGCCACATCTCCCATCAGCATGACCGCCTGCAGGTGCGGGAAAAGAGCGAGCTCTCGTTCCAGTAGCTTAGAGCACTCCTTGATCGTCCCCGCCTTGATACCGTAGCCCGTCTTGCCGCACTTCACCGCCGTCGTCAGGTACACACCCATGTTCAAGATATCCCCGACCGACGAGACATCCGCACCGGCATCGCGGAACGCCTGCACGGTCGTCTCCTGAAACAGCGGCTTGCCCTTCGCATAGTAGTAGTCGCCGGGGTCGGCCGGAGCGGCCTCCGCTACCATCGCGATCGCGACTTTCCTGGGCTGAACCTCCACGCCGGGGACGACATAGGACTCGTGCCTCACGTCGGCACACGGGAACGCCTCACAACGAATGCATTCGTTCACTCGCATGGTCTAGCCCATCCAGAATCCCTTGCGATGCGAGATGCCCAGCACCTTTTGACAGGCCGAGCAAAAATAGACGTAGCGCTTGCCCGCGATCCCCTTGAGCTGGCGGTACCAAACCGCCCTCAATGCCCGCTCACAGTGCGGGCACAGCGGCTGAACCTCGTTACGTTCCTCGATCTCCAGCATGTCTGGCTCCCTCCAATCAGTGCAGAACCGACGGCTTCCATTCGCGAACCGCGGCTACCAGCAGACACAGCGCCGCCGCCAAGAGAACAGGCGCAGTGTAGGTGCCGGGCACGACCTCACCCAGCGCCAGCGACCAGGTGATGTGGATACCCGCGTTGAAGATCATGATGACCGACAGGCCGAGCGCGACCGGCCTCAGCCAGCGCACTCGCCGGAACGCCAATGGCGAGGACGCCAGCAGCACGATCACGCCGACGATCAGCCCGACCAGCCAGACCTCGAATGAGAACGTCGGAGGCGCCACCAGCGGCAGCCAATCACGGATCGCCAGCGCCGCCGGATTATAATACGACAGGAAACCGTGCAGCGACTCGTCCAGCACGTGCAGCGCCAGGGCGACGGTGAGACCGAGCCAGGCAATGCCGGGGGTCGTCAACACCCGAACCCGCGGAACCGGCCCTGGCTCCGACACCACGAGACTACAACTCGAGTTCCGACTGAAACACCACGACCGCACGCCCCGCCACACGCACCCGCTTCGGCGTCCCACCCTCCGCGTCCACCATGACCTCTACGACACCCGGCCGGCCCAGCGCCTCACCCTGCCGGGCACGAAACGTCAACGTCCCGCCTTCCGTCACCGCCAGGCCGTGCTTGACCAGATACGCACCCAGCGGGCCGTTCGCGTTCCCGGTAACCGGGTCCTCGGGGATCCCGATCGCCGGCGCGAACATGCGGCCGTGGGCAACGACGTCGGATGCGTGCGCAACCAGCGTGAACACGAAGTATCCGTTACAGCCGATGCGACCGCTGATCTCCGATAGCCGCGCCATATCGGGCGCGAGTGAGTCGAGCGCATCCCGGGAGTCGATCCCCACGAGGACCTTCGAATGCCCGGTCGAGACGATCTGGACCGGACAGCGCTCGTCCAGGGAGCCGGCAGCCAGGCCCAGCGCCGCCACGATCTCGTCCACCTGCGCCGAGTCGAACGGCTCGCCGAACTCGATCGCACCCTGCGTCATCACGATCCGGTAGCCCGCACCGTCGCGCACCACCTCCACCGGCAGGATGCCAGCTCCGATCTTCTGGACCACGGTACACGACGGTAGCTCCCCCTCCACCGCCCGCACGTAGTGGGCGGCGATCGTCGCGTGCCCGCAGGAGGGTACCTCGGTGGTCGGTGTGAAGAACCGGACTATTACGTCGTGGTCGGGCGCGTCCGACGCGTGGATGAACGCCGTCTCGGAGTTGTTGAGCTCACGGGCGATCGCCTGCATCGCCGCCGCGCTGAGCCCGTCGGCGTTCGGCACGACCCCCGCAGGGTTACCCCGGAACTTCTCGGTCGTGAAAGCGTCGACCTGGTACAGCCGGTACCGACCCATCGTCACGCTACGACTGTCACGCGCCTCTCAATACGGCCACTCGTGCTCTATTCCGCTCCTCCCGACATGCTCTTGCTGCGCTCGATCGACTGCAATGCCAGATACTCCTCGCCGAACTTGTCGATGTTCTCCATCTCGGTCATGTACTGATCGTTATGCCGCTCTTCGTCGGCGACGAGATCCTCGAACAGCCGCTTGCTCACCGAGTCCGCGTTCGCCCCACACTCGTTGGCCCACCCGTTATAGTCCTTTGCGCTCTGTGCTTCCATCGCCGCGGCGCGCTCCAGCATTTTGCGGACGTCGTGGATCTCCTGAACCGCCTCCGATGCCCCCATCTTCACCTCTCCATTGAGGAAGAGGATCCGCTCCGCCGCACGCTCGATATGGATCATCTCCTCGATCGCTGTCCGCTTGAACAGCCCCGCCAGCAGGTCATACCCCTGATCGTCGCAGTGAAAGTGGAAGTACATGTACTGGTGAACTGCGGACAGCTCGTCGGCGACCGCCCGGTTCAGTAGGTCGATGCTCTTCTCGTGCATTTCTGGCTCCCTTCAAAAGGTCGTAGCTCCCGTACATCTCGCACGGCCGATCGAGGCGCTTCGCTGTCGGAGGACCCGGCTAAGATGCGCCCTGCGCCACCAGCACGCCATAGCCCCACGAAGCCCGCCGCGCGCACACTACCAGGGCCACGTCACCTCCCGAGTCGGCGATAGCGCTCCAGGATCGCCTGCAACCGATCGTGCGGCAGCGCGTAGACGCGGTTACCGTTGATCCCTTCCATCGTACGCGCCGCGACCATGGCGTTGACGATGGCCTCCTCCACCGCTGCGACGGTCGCCTCGAACAACGGTGTCATCCGAGCGTTCGGTAGCATCTCGACCATCGTGGCCTCGCCCTCGTGCCAACCCTCCCGATTGGCCGTCGAGAACGCGATGAAGATGTCTCCCGACCCATTGCTCGCAATTCCGCCGACCCGGCCGATACCCATCGGCACCCGGCGCGCCAGCCGCTTCAGCTGATGCGGCAGCAGCGGGGCGTCCGTGGCCACCACTACGATGATCGAGCCGGATTCCCCATCTCCGCCCGCTCCACCGTACTCCGGCATCAGGTCGGTGATCTCCTCGCCAACCGGCACCCCGGCGATCCTCAGCCCGCGCCGCCCGCCGTAGTTGCACTGCACCAGCACGCCGATCGTGTAAGAGCCGACACGTCGCGAGGACGTCCCGATCCCGCCCTTGAACCGGTGGCAGATCATCCCGGTGCCGCCACCCACGTTGCCCTCGGGCACCGGTCCCGGGCCGGCCCGCTCCAGCGCCTGAAAGGCGTGCTCCTTCCGAACGTGGAACCCGTTGATGTCGTTCAGTGTGCCGTCCCAGGTCTCGGCGACCACGGGCAGAGACCACCACACCCTGCGGCCCAGCCGGTCGTAGGCCCGGCGATCCCGCATCCACTCGATCACCGCGTCATGCACCACGCCCACGCTGTGCGTGTTGGTGATCATCACCGGGCCTTCCAGGAACCCCGACTCCTCGACCCAGGTCGTGCCCGTCATCTCGCCGTTGCCGTTCAACGAGTACCAGCCGGCGAAGACCGGCACGACATCTCTCCCACGCGGCAAGATCGCGGTGACCCCGGTCCGAATCGGGCCTCGCCCCACCTGCAATGCGCCCTCCCCTTCGACCAGCGTCACGTGGCCTACCTCCACGCCCGCCACGTCGGTGATCGCGTTCAGCGGGCCCGGCTCCCCGTCGAACGGGATGCCGAGATCACGGGCCCGCACCGATTGCGCGATCGCAACGTGCGGTGTCACCACCAGTAGCCCCAGGGACAGTGAACAAATGAACCTCAGCATCGAGGACCTTCCTTTTCTTGAGGCGGAACCGCTGCGTCGATGTCAGGGCGCGTCCGCAGGGTCTTTCCAGTTCCACCACTTGAGCAGCTCTGCATCGTGCTCGCGATGGCCGGCGTAGTACACGGCGCACCGAAATACGTAGAGGACGCACCGATCGACCGACGCGCCGCGAAGCGTGCAGAGCCGCCGGTAGAGCCGCTCAGGGTCGGCCCCGCGCAAGTCGGCTACACGTCGAACACCCAGATCCTGCAGGTCACGAGCGATACTCGGCCCGACGCCCGGGATTACTTGCAGATCTCCACGTCGTGACGGCGTCTTCAGCTGGCTTGCCTCCTCTGGTGTCTCCGCGGCGTCTCGGCTAGCCGGTGCGCTCCGTTGGGGGGCGAGCCTCGATCCCGCAACCGGCAGCACGAATCCGTTGCCACGCCTCGTTCGGGATCGGCGCGTAGCTCGCTCTCAACCATTCCGGCCACCGGACCTCGAGCTCGCTCCACGAGACGCCAAGTGTCTCCGGCGCCGCTCCCAACCCTCCGCTCCAGAGCCTCCGCAATCCCCCTCCGATTCCCCGGCTGTACACGAACTCCACAAGCCCAGCCGCCTGCAAGTAGGCGATCAGATCATCCTGGGCCCGGAACGCTCCCAACACCGCCTCCCACTCGAGCAACAGGCCCTTCTCCTGCACCGCCCGGAGAACCCGGCCGACCTCGTATCCGCCACAGTCACCGTCCACATAGACCGCGAATCCCTCCAGTGTCGCAGCGGTCGGCTCGCCGGGTTCGTCCCAAACACTCTGGGTGATCACGTGCATCAATTCATGACGCTCGAAGGCTCGCCATTTCTCGTTGAACACCACGACGACCGCCTGACCTTCGATGAACGCAAAACCCGTAACCGGACTGCCCGTGAGTCGCTGCATGTCCTCTCGGGCATCGACGTAAAACACATCCACCGTCACCGGATAATCGACCAGGCCGAGACGATCGAGAATCGCCCGCCTCGCGCTCTCAACGCGACCGGCCAGTCTGTAGCGCTGCCGCTCGGCATAGCTGCCTTCCGCATAGTGGATCCGCGCGCCCGCAATCTCGACGCTCGTCCAGCTGTACCGAGGGTCCTCGAGAATCAGCTGCGCCCGACTGGACGGCCCTCCCTCATCTGATGTACAACGGGCAAGTAACAACAGCGCCAGCAGCAGACGAACTCTCACCATGCCTATCGAGCCGTCCCGCTCAGATAGTGGATGGGTATCAACATCGTCCTGAATCCCGTCCTCCCACGGTTTGGCTCGCTGAAGCCGTTCGCCTCCATGGCCTCCAACACGGTTCGCAGGTTGCCGATCAGCGGCGGGTCCACGTCCACCGCCACGAATCGCCCGCCCGGCTTCAGGACCCGCGCGATCTCGGCGATCCCTCGCCGCTTCAGCTCCCTGGGAATGTGATGGAGCATCAGGCTGCTGAGCACGACGTCGAACGCACCGTCCGGGAGCGGAATCTCCTCGATCAGACCGACCTGGTAGTGAATATCCAACCCTCTTTCGGCTGCCTTCCGTTCCGCCTCCCGTACCATCTCCGGGGCGGCGTCGAACCCATGGACCTCGCCGTCCGCTCCGGCGCGTACTTTCGCGACCATCGTGAGGTTGCCCGTCCCGCAGCCGACATCGAGAACCGCCTGACCCTGTGTGATCCCCGCAAACTCGACGGTCCATTCCCTGAACCGCTGTTCCCGGCCCAGAAAGTGGATCCGGTTCATGGCGTCATACCAGCGCGGCCAGCGAATCCGTGTACCTCTCGTCCGCGGCGGCGGTGCGCGTCCTGATCTTTTTTTCATGCTTGGACCTTGTCGTCTGGTAAGATGATCCGCGCCGCTGCATGACACGCCGAGCGCCATGAGGGCCAGGCCACCAAGAACTGCACGAAACGCTTTGAGCAAGGTTCACTCACCAGACACTCGGCAACCCGTCATCCGGCTCAGGGCACGCGGTGAGTCCCCTAGTTCGCCATCTTGATGGCGGCCAGCCTCTTGGTGACCTCGAGATCCTTCTTGGTCCTGACCTCGATACGAACGCCCCTGCCCTCGACGTACCTCCTGGCGCTGTCGATCATCGCCAGCACCGAGCCCGGCAGACCGCTCTCCCCGGCGGCCTGTACCGCTCTCTCTCCCAACACAAAACCAACCGAGAAGAATTTCTCGCGCGGGGTCATGTATAGAATGGTGCGCTTCTTCTGCTTCAGCTGCAGCGACCACCCCCATTTCTGGCCGGCAAAGGTCCACTTCTCGGACAGCGGCTGATACTCCGATTCGAGGTGGTCCTTTAGCTCGTCCCACAAGCCGCCGGTCCGACCGAGCGTCTTCTTCAGCTCCGCGGGCCGGGGCGCCTTCGACTTATCGTCGAATGCGCTCAGAGCCATCTCACAAACCTCCATCCGTCGCTCGCCGGACGGCCAGCGGTCTCAAAGGCCGTAAATGGTCTCAAAGTGACAGACCGTCCAGACGATGTAGCTCAGACCCACTACGGCCCCGAACGGAAAGACGATGAACCACTGCAGTGTGATCTTCGGCCTCTCGAACCGAAGGCTGGTCACCGTCGTCATTACGTTGGCCCACAAGAACCAGAAGCTCGCCAATGCCAATATGTAGAAGCCCCAGCGGGGTGCCGTGAAGACCAACACGAGTCCCACGAGTGTGGCTGGGCAGGCGATGCCCACATCGGCCCAGGCGATCCCGTAGAAGAGCTTTTGCTCCTTCCAATCGTCCATCGTTCCGTCTGGGTTCTTGAAAGGCACACCTCTTATGCAACGGATCTGAGCCCACAGAACAAGAACAGCGATGACCGCTATGAGCGTGAGTAGGATGTACAACACGACCAACGATCCGCTCGACAATCCAGGCAGGCTGTTCATAGCGATCCAGTAGTGGCAATCCGACTCGCCCTACCCAGACAGCTCGATCGAAGCCAGGGCGATCATCGTTAGGGCAGACAAGATCCAGATCACGCCGAAGACATACGCGGCTCGCTCCGACGAAGCCGGGCCCACCTTCATGCCCCTCCGCTTCAGAAACACGCGTGACAGAATGATGACTCCCGAGAAGTAGACGTAGATCCCGCCCCCGATCAGGCCCAGATACGGCCACAGCGGGTGCTCGAGTAGCATCAGGAGGGCTGACAAAGGCAGCGTCCACGTCAACAACATGTCGTTCAGGCCTTGGACCCTCGTCTCGAGGATGTATAAGGTGGGATCCATTTCCTCTTCGGGCTCCGCCACGCCCAGCTTCACGGCGACGGAGCGTGCAAGGAAAGTCAGGCTTTGACCGATCCAGCAGATCAGCCCGACGATCAGAACGACGACGCCAACCGCGGTGACCATCTCAGCTAAAGGCCTAGCGACATACGGTGTCCGCCATGAACGAGCAGCAATTGCCCCGTGACCCAACCGGCTTGCTGGGAGGCAAAGAAGACGACGGCGTCGGCTATGTCTTCCGGCCGACCGACCCTCCGCAACGGGATATCGGCGACCAGTGCTCCCTCCAAATCCGGCGCTATGTAGCCCGTCTGCACCGGGCCTGGAGAGACGACGTTCACCGTGATGCCGTACGGGCCCAATTCCGCCGCGGCGCTGCGAC
Source organism: Gemmatimonadales bacterium (assembly GCA_050050535.1). Classification (GTDB taxonomy): domain Bacteria; phylum Gemmatimonadota; class Gemmatimonadetes; order Palauibacterales; family KS3-K002. Next base: position 9,278 of record JASFTY010000070.1, read on the forward strand.
TGTACGACTCCAGCGCGTACTTGCTCGCCCTGTACGAGATCTCGCCCGGACAGCCTCGCGAGCAGTCCGCGCTCACGTTGATGACGCGGCCCCAGCGGCGCTCACTCTGAACGTGTCTGCGGACGAACTCCGCCGTCAGCAGAGCCACCGCCCGTGTGTTTACTGCGAAGTGCCGGTCGTGGCTGCGGGCCGTAAGCGCGGAGGTGACGGGCCCCCCTTCCCACAAGGCTCGATCACCCGCGGGGCCCGTCTGAGGCAGAAACGTATCGGCCTCGTAGTCCGCGGCGTTGTTGACGAGAATGTCCACCGGCCCTAGCGCCTGCTCCGCCCGATCGAAGAGCTCAGGCACGACGGCCGGATCCGCGAGGTCCGCTTCCCAGGACTCGGCCCGACCGCCCCGTTCTCGAATCGCTCGGACGACCTCATCTGCGGTTTTGGCCTGCATGGCCATATAGAACTCGAGCCCGGGACCGCTCAGGTCGCCGGTCTCGGTTTTCGTGTTGTCGGCTACGCCCGCCGGTTGGCGAAAGTAATGGATGAACACTGCCACACCCTGTGCGGCCAGCGCCTGCGCTGTCGCCGCACCAATCCCGTGCGGGTTGTTGCCGCCAGTTACCAACGCGACTCGGCCGTTCAGTTCAGGATCGATCATTGACACCAGCTCCTTCCGCGCAACGCCGGTCGCGCCGCTCTCCAGGCGGTTGAGTTCCAGTCGGACTCATCCCTCGATCGGCAAATAGAGATCCAGGATCAGCTCTTCCTCGGGTGCAAGCGGATCTACCGGCCTCTCGAGCTCGTGTGTTCGGCGCCACGCGTGGCCGCTGGATTGCACCCACTCCCAAAGCCGCCTCCACACTTCGAGGACGTTGCCCTCGGGGTCCCCGTGCAGCCTGCAGCGCGTGACAGCGTAAAGACCTCCAGGGAAGTCCTTGGCCTCGAGCTCACCGCCCACTTCGGTATCCGGATCGACCCGGATCCAGAACTCGTACCCGTACTCCCCGCGACCTTCTGCGGGAGGCGGGTTGTTGAATCCGAACACCGGGTGCGCATCAGGATCCGACAGCCGGCCGTGCGGCTCTGCCCAGGCACGCATCTTCTCCCAGGCGTCCCGCTCAGGCGTCCTGCTGATGACGCGGACGCTGGCTACCCGCATGGGCGGAAGTCTGATCAGTTCGATTTGCATATCACTCACCGCAAGCCACGTAACGTAAACCCGAGCCCTCGGTGGGAGCCCCTCTCAACCCCCACCCCCCGGTTGCCTGCCCCGCCGCTGTTGCGACTGGACCCGTAAGGCTGTATGAGGTTTCCGCACGTGCCATCAGGTACAGCCACGAGAGTCATGACAATCTAGGGAACCTGACAGAGCGAGAAAGACTCGTCGATCGGAGCAGCCGAGATCCCGATCTTGCAGACGCCGCCGCTGTCTGACACAATGGGGGCCGAGGCACGAGGCTATGACGAAACGACGGCTGCGACTGGTTCATTGGAATGCCGCAGAGGCCCGCGGACGGGCGGCGACGCTGCGGGCCGCCGGCTACGTCGTGAACCACGCACAGGTCACACCGGAGACGCTCAGGGAGCTGAGGCGGAACCCTCCGGCCGCCGTGGTCATCGACCTGAGCCGGATCCCGTCGCACGGCCGCGACGTGGCGCTGGCCATCCGCGGTTCCAAAACGACACGTCACATACCGATCGTCTTCGTAGAAGGCGATGCGAAGAAGGTGGCGGGAGTCAAGAAGCTACTGCCGGATGCGGAGTGCACCACGTGGCGACGCATACGTAGCGCGCTGAAGCGGGCCATCGCCAACCCGCCGGCCGAGCCCACCGTACCGACGTCGAACCTGGCAGGCTACTCCGGAACGCCGCTCGTCAAGAAGCTGGGGATCAAAGCGGGCTACACGGTCTCGCTGGTCGGCTCGCCGCCGGATTTCGAGAAGACGCTGGGTGCGTTGCCGGACGGCGCGACGCTGCTGCGCCGGCTGAGCGCGGCCGACCTGATCATCTGCTTCACTAAGTCCCGGGCGGAGCTGGAACGTCGGATCGGGGCGCTTGCGACGAAGGTCGGCGATGGCGGGATGTGGATCGCCTGGCCGAAACAGGCATCGGGCGTCGCTACCGACCTCACACAGAACGACGTGCGCCGGATCGGACTGGCCAGCGGGCTGGTCGACTACAAGATCTGCGCGATCGACACGACGTGGTCCGGCCTCAAGTTCGCACGCCGCAAGGGCGAGCGGCGCTAGCGGCTGGCGCGCCACCGCGACCACCCTATATTGCTGACCTTCCGTCGCTTACCCGACAAGCGGTGTCGAAACCGCCGGCCGCGCTGCCAAAGCAGCGGCCGGCGCTCACGTAGCGCGGGCGCGCCCGCGCGTAGCGCGAGGAGGTGCCGATGGTCACCTTGCTATCCTTATGGCTGCCGATCCTCTTGTCGGCTGCCATCGTGTTCCTGGCCAGCTGGCTCATCCACATGTTCCTCCCGTATCACCGTACCGACGTGAAGCAGGTGCCGGC
>JASFTY010000071.1:0-11687 GCA_050050535.1 Gemmatimonadales bacterium
TTTCCTTTGTTGTGCATGGAGGGCGGCGTCGGGATGCGCCTCTTCCTCTTTTCCGACAGCATGTAGACGCGGTCTTTGGGTGCCGGCCTCCGAAAGGGTAGCTCGTCCTCGGGTACGTCGGGGAAGAGCTCGCGGAACGGGCCGGGGTTCACAATGGCGCCCGACATGCAGTGCTCGCCCAGCGAGCCGGCTTTCTCGAGCACGCCGATCTCCAGCTCGCCCAATCCGCGGCCGCCGTCGTTCTCCTGGGCGGCGAGCCGGGCGAGCTCGATGGCCCCGGCCAGTCCTGCGGGGCCGCCACCGACGAACAGCACATCCATGGGGACGGCCTCGTCGTCCGGCGAATCCTCGACTATGAAACGATCCAGTGGCAGAGACGGCTGGTGGTCCGAGGGCTTGATCGTCTTGGGCATGTCGTGTCCGTTCGTAATCGCTCCGTGCAGGTTGCGGCGGGGCATCGCTCGATGTTCGGTGAGGCCGGGGTGAAGATGCGGCTTCGGGCGGCCCACGTCTAGCGGTCAGCCCGACGGCAACCTTGCCGGAGACCCGGAAGCGCGGCAGTCTTGTATCATAGGGCGAGCACGAGAGAGGGGGACCCGATGCGCGTCGTTGAAGAGGCCGAAATCCGCGCGGCAGTGAAGGAGCCGGAAGCGCTGGCTTCGGCGGAGAAGGCGTTCCGAGCCATGGCCGAGGGCGGAGTGGCGCTGCCGCCGCCCATGGGCCTGGAAGTGACCGAGGCCCGGGGGGAAGTTCACGTGAAGTCGGCCTACCTGAAGGGCTCCCCGATCTTCGCCGTCAAGATCGCCAGCGGCTTCTACGGTAACGTCGAGCGCGGGCTGCCCAGCGGTTCGGGCTTGATCCTGGTGTTCGATGCGACGACCGGCTTCCCGGCCGCGCTGCTGGCCGACAATGGGTACCTGACGGACCTGCGGACGGGCGCCGCCGGTGCGCTGGCCGCCCGGCTCCTGGCGCCGGCTTCGGTCGGACAGGTCGCGATGCTCGGCACCGGCACTCAGGGCCGCTTCCAGCTCCGTGCGCTCTCACAGGTGCGGTGCTGGGAACACACCGTCGCCTGGAGTCCGGACGCCGATCAACTCGCCCGCTATTGCGCCGACATGGAGGGGGAGCTGTCGATCCCCTGCCGCGCCGCGTCGGACCCGGAGGAGGCTGTTCGCGGGGCCGACCTGATCATCACAGCGACGCCGAGCCGCGAGCCGCTGTTCGGCGCCTCGGCGCTCGAGCCCCATGCAACGGTGATCGCCGTCGGCTCCGATGGCCCCGACAAGCGAGAACTGTCCACCGAGACGCTCGCCAGGGCAGACAAGATCGTCGTCGATCGCCTGAGCCAGTGTGTGGCCATCGGGGAAGTCCACCACGGCGTCGTGGATGGCGCCCTCACACCGGAGTCGGTCCATGCCGAGCTCGGTGACGTCCTGACCGGTGAGAAGACGGGGCGCGAGGGCAGCGAGCTGATCATCTGCGACCTGACGGGCGTCGGCACCCAAGACGCCGCCATCGCCGAGGTCGCCTGGGGCAAGCTGGTTCAGACCGCAGCCTGAAGCTCGGGAAGCGATCAGCGGATTACCACCGCCTGCGGCATTACGAGCACGTCCGCCGCGAAGTCGGCGAAGTTGCGCTCGACCACGCCGAGCTCATCGACGGCGATGGAGAGACCCGCCGCGTATCCCGCCTTCTTTACCTTCATGTCGAGCTCGAACAGGACATCCGTGTTCAGCCCGTTCGCCGAGGCCCCGGCCGCCTTCACCAGCCCCGGCGCGACACCGAGGTTAACCGCCCTCAGCACCCCGTCGTCGAGCGAGCGAGCCGCGACCGGCTCGAGCTTCGCCGGGTCATAGCTCAGCCGCACCAAGAAGCCCGTGGGCGTGAGGTCGACACCCACCGCTCGTACCTTTCCCGTCACGCGAACATTGGTGCCCGGAGCCGCCTGCCAACTGTCCAAGGTCAAGTAGACGTTCAGCCCCTCGGGCAAGTTCGTCTCCTCGCCGCTCCCCGCCGTCGTCGGCTCTTCGGCGCAGGCCGCGAAGCCCGCAGCCGCGATCGCAACGACCAGCGCGATGCTGATCGGAGTGCGCAGACCTCTAATATCTTCCATCTGGTGCATCCTATCCTCCCGATCGGGGCTCCAGCGGCCGCCGGACACAGTGCTCAGGGACACGCGCCTACGCCATAGCCATCGACGTGGCTGTCAGCCGGTATCGGCAGTTCGACCAGGTAGCGGAGTATCTGCACCGCATCCATGCCGTTCACCACGCCGTCACGGTTCACATCGCCGAGCTCGATGTCCGCGCCCTCGGCGAGCGGCAGGTCCACCAGGTAACGGAGGATCTGCGTGGCATCACCGCTTCCCACCGTACCGTCACGATCCACATCGCCCCACGGCGACGAGCTGACACAGAGACTGCCCGGCTCCACTGTCAGCACCGACAGAAGGTCCTGGCCAAATGGACCCTGCAACTCATCGAAGGTGACGATAGCATCCAACTGGTCACCAGGGTTGACCGACGCGTCCACATTGAACGTCACCGTGAAGAGCGTACGCAGACCGCCACTCAGGCCCGTGGTCCGCGCGGCCGTCGCCTCGACCACGCCTGCCGCCGCCTGCTCCACGACGGCGCTGAACAAGCCGCCGAAATCGCCCTCGCCGATCTCGACGAACTCGAGCTCGCCCGGCGTCCATTCCAGACTGACAGCGAAGTCCGTCGCCTCGCGCGTGCTCGCCGTCATGTCCAGGACCACGGGCACGTCGAACGGTTCACCTAACAGTCCGTCCACTTGCTCGACGGCCAAGCGTGCGAAGAGGTCGCCTTCGCCACCTATGCGCGGCCCGTCGTCGACCGGGAAAAAGTAGACCTCGCCGAAATCGACGGCGTCCGCCGTGAGCACCAATCCACCCTCGACGAGCGCGATGCCCAGAAGGTCCGTCGGAGACGGGGCGATAGCGAAGAGAGCGGCATCGGGTGAGGTCGCCGGATCTAGCGTCCATATGTATCCACCGAGAAAGTCAGAATCCAACCCGGTGACGTAGATCGTGCCGGACCGGCCCACCGCCACGTCCCACGGTATCAGACCGCTACCGACCTGACTCGTCGAGCCGTCGCCAACATCCACCCTCAGCAGGTAGTCATCATCATAGCTGGCGACATAGATGCTGTTGTCCTGCGTGCGGTAGTCGACGCCCAACGGGCAGGGCAGCGACGGCCCGAGGGGTGTGACGTTGGAGCCATCGGGATCGATACGGTAAGTCTGGTCGGAGGAGCAAACGGTGGCGTAGACCTCCCCTTCCGGACCTGTGGCGAGCCAGAAAGCATTGTCCGAAAGGACGGCGAACGTCGACCGTCCGCCCTGGCGACCGATTCGGGTGATTGACGTATTTCCTTCGCCTCCACTGCCCACGAGCCAATCGCCGTTCACCGCCAGCGTGACGTCGGTGGGGAACGGATCGAAGCCGCTGGCGACGGCGCTAGCGATCCCGGTCGCCGCCGCCGGAAACAGGCTGCCCGAGTTATCCCCGCTCGTGACTATGGCTCGATCCGTCCGCGCGTCGGTGGCCGCGCCCCAGGGGTCCAGCAGGTCTTCGCCGAGGATCGCCATCCCGGGCGAGTAAACCCAGAACAGCACCGGCACGCTGGCCGGCAGCCAGCCATCGTCGGGCGTGAACGTCATGACGCCCTCATTGCCACCGATCTCGAGCCCCGTCGGATCCATGGTCAGGGTGACGAACGTCGATTGCCGAGCCGCGGCTCGGCTCGGCAGGTCGACCCTCGTCCCCACCGGGAGTGCCAGCGCTCCCAACCCCGGATCGGCGAGTTTCTCCACCGGCGCTTGGGCGCCCGGGGCCTGAGCCCTGACCAGCGACTCGGCCCAGGTCCGGCGCCGGCGCTGCGGCAGGGTCTGTCTGGCATCCTCAGGTGCTGCTTCGCTTGCGCCACTCACGGCTACCCTGCCGGCGGGCGGTGCGGCCGACCCACTGCCGGGCTCGGCGCTGAGCCATGGCTCGGTACTCGTCGCCGTCCAACCGGTCGAGCCGACGCCCGACAGATTGAAGACGAGAACCTCCGCGGTTCCGGGATCGCCGTCTTGCTCGGCCCGCGTGCTCGCTGCCAGGGGATCGACGCCGAGGATCGGGCCTGCCGGGCGTGCCTTTACCAGGAAGCCGCCTGACCCCTGGTCCGCGAAGGCGCCCGCTTCGATCACGTAGGTGCCGTCCTCGGGAAGGACGAGCGAGTAGATGAGCGACTGTAGCCCCAGTCCCGCCTCCCGCGCGTCATCGTTGAAGGCGAGTAACGTCTGGCCGTCCGGCCTGTAGATGCGCAGATATGGATCGGCCAGCGGCTGCGCGTGACCGGGATCACTCAGCAGCGCCACGTCTATAGACTGCCCCGCCGTGCCGCTCAGCACGTATCTGATTCGCTCACCGAGCGGCAGCACACCCTGTGTGGTGACAGCCGCATCGAGCGGTACGCCCTCCGCCACAGCGAGCCGGACGCGAATAAGTACCGGCGAGTTCGCCGCGTTGCCCGTTACGGTAACGAAGCCGGTGTATATCCCGAGCGAGAGGCCAGCTGGATCGACCGTAACGTCGAGTATGCCCGGTGTTGCATCGCTGGCGCTACCCGATGTCGGGTCGAGACTCAGCCAGGCTTGATCGTCGCTCGCCGTCCAACTGATCGTGCCGCTCGCTCCGATGTTGCGGATCTCGACCGCGGTCGTGGCGGGGGCCGCTTCCAGGTCGATCGACACATAGACATCGCCGGGTATCGTCGCCAGAGCGAAACTCGTCGTCGCCACCGCGTTCACCGCCTCGCTCGCATCGATGCGGCCCCAGCCGCTCGCCGGATCGAAGCCGGCCGCCGCGACATCGGCGGCCGTGCTCCGTAGAGCCTCCCGCACTTCGTCGACGCTCAGGTCCGGCCGCGCCGCCAGGAGCAATGCCGCGCTGCCCGCGACATGCGGCGTCGCCATCGAGGTCCCGCTCCAGGATTGAGGTGGCCCGCCACCGCCGACTGTGCTGGTAACCGATATGCCTGGGGCAGCGAGCTCGACCTCAGGCCCCTGGTTGGAAAGGCTGGCGACCTCGTCGGAGTAGTTAGTGGCAGCCACGGCGATCGCCTGCGGATAGGCCGCCGGGAAGCGCACCGGGCCGCCGTCGTCGTTGCCGGCGGCCGCCGCCACGACGATCCCCGCAGAGTACGCGGCGAAGACCGCATCCGATCCAGCCAGCGAAGGAGCCGTGCTGCCCAGGCTCATGTTGATCACGTCCATCCCGTTGTCGACCGCCCACTCGATGCCCCCGACCGTGTGGCTGTTGAGGGCCACGCAGGTGGAGAGCCCTGCGCCCTCGGGGTCGAATATCCGGATCGCATAGAGCTGTGCCGCCGGCGCTACACCTACGACCTGGATCGTGTTGTCCAGCGCCGCAGCAGTACCCGAGACGTGAGTGCCGTGAGTTGGACAGAGGGAGGAAGCGTCGTTCCAGTCGCTCCTCTCCGTGCCGCCGGTGACGATGTTGACGCCGCCCACCGGGTTGAGGTCCGGGTGATCTTCATCGATGCCCGTGTCGATGATGCCGATCTTGACGCCGGCACCCCGCGTGGTCGGCCAAGCCCCGGGAGCATTGATGCGCGAAATCCCCCACGGGGTCTCCTGCGTCGACTGTGTCGTTACGTCGCGCGGGTGCCCGACCAGCTCGTTCAGGTAGTCCGGCTCGACGTAGTCGATGTTAGGGTCCGCCAGCAGCTCTTCCAGGCGGTCCGGGTCCATCCGCACGACCACCGCCGGAATGATTCCGAAATGCCGTTCCACAGCGACGCCCAGCGGTCCAAGGCTCGCCGCCAGGTCACGCACCGCGCTCGCGGCCAGCGCCGGCGACCCATCGGCGCGCATGCCCTGGGTCGCCGCGACCGGCTTGAACCCGATGATCGCGCGGCCGCCCAGCTCTCTTATCTGGGCCCGGATCTCCTCGATCTTCTCCCGGCTGTACTCACGCTGCCGCCCCAGCTGCGCCTGCTGGGGCCACAGCTCGCCGGGCACCAACGCGAGGAGGACCGCCAGCGCTAGCGCGAAGACAAGTCTGCCAGGCACCCTGAGTGGTGCACTCATCATCTACTCCCTCGCGGTTGCGGCATCCCTCATTGCACGCTGACACCCGCTCGTATTTCGATCACGGTCGTGATCGACAGCAGGTCCACCGCTTCACCAGTCGCAGGATCGATCACCGACAGCTCTTGCAGGACCGGATCGAACTCCGTCGTCCCGGTCGCGGTCGCCACGACCTCATAGGTCAGGGCAATCAGCACGGCATCGCCGACACCGTTCGCCGATATCGCGGCGAATCCGAGCGTGCCCGCCGGGCTCTCGTTGACCTCGAGCTGATCCCAGACCCCTCCGCTCGCACTGCCCTCCGCATAGTCCGCCACCGCCGCGTCCCAGCCGACCGTCCCTGTGAGCGTCGATGCCGGGAGCGGGATCGCCGAGAGGTCGAGCTCCAGCGTGATCGTCACCGTCGCACCGACCGATACGCTGCTAATGTCCGCCAGCGTCCTCACTTCGATCTGCGCGCGCTGGTAGCCGAAGTCGATACCGGTGACATCTTCGCCCTGACCCACCGTTATCGCCTGCTCGCGTGAAGGCGTGAATTGTCCAAATGGCTCGAGTCCTGTCGTGTCGGCAGCCACCGTGTAGGATCCGACCAGGACCCTGGTGAACTCGTAGTCGCCGTTGGAATCGGTCGTCGTCGTCGTCGTGTCACCGTTCGCGATCAGATAGATCTCCAGACCCACCAATGGCGCGCCGTCCCACAGCTGGGTCGCACTTCCGGAGACCGTACCGGGCCCTTCGATAAACACAGCAGTGACGGACGCCGGGTTGCACATACCGAGGATCGTCGGATTCTCATCACCCGTCACACTGCCTTCCCAGCGGTCCAGCACCCACCCTTCAATCGGCGTTGCGGTCAGCACCACACCCGTCCCGCACGGGATCCATGGTCCGGGAGGATCCGCTTCCACCGTACCCGTCCCTTCAGGGGTCACCGTGATGACCAGCTCGTACTCCTCGACCAAGCGAACCTCGAACGTTGTGGCCCGGTCCACCGACACCTCGCGAGTCTGTTCGTAACTGTCCGCCCACCTGTGGAACAGGTAGCGCCCCCGACCGGAGCCGAAAAGCTGCGGCGACGGAACGCTGATCCTGTGGGTCTCGCCGGGCCGCCACCGGGTGCTGTACGGAGTGTCATGGTTCGTGCCGTCGACCGACACCTGGACGCCCGTTACCGGCTCGTCACTACTGTAGGACCACGTCGTAAACGTCACCGACACCGTCACGTTGTCCGGACCGCCGTCGTCGCCATCACCACCGCAGGCGGCGAGGCCGAGGGCCAATAGGAAGAGACTCATGACGCGCGGGACGAGCCTGCAGTGGGAGAAAACAGGTCTCACCATAAGCTCTTTATGGTCGGGGTTAACTCATGGTGTTCAAGAGACTGCAAACTAGCCGGCCGCTTCGCAGCAAGGCAAGCGTGTACCTCACACACTCCACTCTTCACCCCTCCAGCACATCTCCCAGAAACCCCACTCATAACGGCTCGAGAGAACGAAAAGATCCATCAGCCGCGCACGTTTCTCCAGCGATGCCCCTTCCGCCAGGCGGTTCATCTCGGCCTTCAGCCAATCGGCGATCTGGACGAACTCCTCCGATGCGTATTGGGTGATCCAGTCAGCGTAGCGCTGGTCCTCTGGGGGTTCCCGCTTCGCCAGCTCCTGCGCCACGTAGACGTAGCCCCAGGCGCACGGCAAGAGGGCCGCCACCAGGTCGGCCATGTCACCGTCGGCAGCCGTGCGCACCAGGAAGTCGGTGTACGCCCTTGTCGTCGGCCACATCGGGGCCGCCTCCAGATCGGCCGGCGTCAGCCCGAAGCGGGCCGCATACTGGCGGTGCAGCTCCATCTCGGTGTTAAGCGTCAGGTTGAGCACCGCCGCGTACCAACCCATCGAGTCGAGGCGATCCGCCTTGGCAGCCGCCCAGGCAAAGACACGGGCGAACTCTTTCAGGTAACGGTAGTCCTGGAGCACCCAGTTCTTGAACAGCTCCTCGTCGAGCGAGCCGTCGCCGATCCCCTTGACGTACGGATGCTCAAGTTGGGCATCCCAGATCGACTTCGCCGTCGCGTGTAGTTCATCGCTAAACGCCATCACGTCACCTCCTCGAGGCAAGGCCAGTCGGCACCTGTCGCCGCCATCTCCCAGAACGCCAGCTCGTACTTGGCGGTGAGCTCAAACAACTCGGCCATCCCCTCGCGCTCGGCCACCCCCGCATCGGCGGCTAGCGCATCGAGGCTGGCTGCGAGGAAGTCGACCCACCCTCTAAAGGCGTCGCTCGTCCAGTTTTCCACGAACGGATACCAGGTAGAGTCCCGATCGATCCCCTCCCTGACAACCATCCACGAGTCGTAGTAGGCCTTCTCGGCCACGTAGAGTACGGTGAAGGCCTCTGCGTACGACTTGGTGAACGCGCTGGCGAGCAGGAACTGCACGTAGGCATGGTTGACGAAACTTGGCTTCACGTTCTCCAGCCCCACGCCAGTCGCCGCCGCACGTTCGCGGAAAAGCTCCAGCTCCCTCTCGAGGACCGGCAGCACTTCACCCAACGCCCGCCGGTGCGCGGTCGGCGCCTTCGGCATCAGCGCCGCGATGAACGGGATCGCCGCCTCTACAAACAGGTAGTCCTGACCCATCCAGGTGGCGAAGGTCTGGTGCGCTATCGTTCCGTCCCGAGTCTCCTTCAAGAACCGATGGCCAAGGATCCGCTCCCAGACGGGGCGAACGCGGGTAAGTTGCTCCTCACAGAAGCTCATGTTGAATCCTCCCTGCATGGCTTGCAGGGATGGAGGGGGGTTGGCTGACTCCCTGCGCCGGCATTACCCGGATCAGGTTCTCAGGGTCTAATCTCAGCCGGGAAACTCCCCAGCACCCCTGTCGTACGGGTGAACGGTGATCAGTGATCAGTGATCAGTGATCGGTACTCAGTAACCGCCTTCAGCAAGACATCAATACCGACCTTAACGTAACCGCCTACCGCCGCACCGCCTACCGCCTACCGCCTACCGGATTATCCGGTCCTGCCAGCCGCTACGCCGCCAGAGCTTCAGCGTCTCGGACCAGACCGCCACGTCCCACATCACCCTCGCACCGACGCCCACCCGGCCCAGCTGCACCCGCCCACTGAAATCGCTCTCCTCGGCGTAGAACGGCTCCTCCGACCGCTCGCCGTCGATGACTAGTGAGACGTAGAAGGAATAGCTCTCAACTTCCGGATTGACGATGCGGACCCAGAGGCTCAAGTCTCGCGACTCGCCCTGCCCGCTGGCGAAGAGATCGGCCTGGACTTGTGGGATGAGCGTGAAATCGTGCTTCGCCGTCTCTGCGTCCAGAGCCGCCCACCAATCGTCGAGAAACGCATCGCTACCAATCCCTGCGTGATCCAGGCTAGAGCGGACGTCGGCGTTGTCCGACATGGCTGCGAGTAGCGTAGCCAGAGCGGCACGGCCGTGACGCTGAACGAGGTAATCGACGAACGCGTAGCCCGCCGCTGTGATCACCGGGCGCCCTACCTCCTCGCTCGCCCGCTCGAATGCCTCCAGGTACTCCAGATACGTCGCTTCCTCCATGTGAGCATAAGCGGCCCACAGCCAGTACGGCTCCTCGCGGACCTGTCGACACCGGCTCGCCACCCAGGTCCCAAGACCTTCGGCAAGGAAACGATTACCCTCGGTATCGAATGTCCGACCGGCCAGCACACGACCGCCAACGCGGGCCAATCGACGGGCGAACGAGTGACCCATCAAGGTCTCGTGCATCAGGGCTACGACGATCGTCGAGTCACTCACGCTATCCGCGCGCTCACTCTCGAGCCTGACCGTGACGGTGGCCGGCAACGAACCGCTCAGCAGCGAATCTACGCACGCATAGATCTCTTCCGAGTCGCTGAGGAACGCCGTGGCCGTCGCGGCCTCCACCGCCGGATAGATGATTAGTAGGTGCTCGCTCCGCACCTGCTCTGTCGCGCCTTGCGGAACCCAGGCGACCGCGGCCCAGACGGTCACGGTCGCCGCGCAAGCGAGACCGACGGCACGGAGCGGGCGAAGAGTGTGCCGATTCATAGCGAGAGACCTCTCAGGAACCCGCGATCTGGCGACAGGCGGCGCGGACCGTCTCGCAGTGTATCTCGACCGTGTCATCGAAGCGACGCGCATATCCGCCGGCCAGCATCACGGCCACCGGCACGCCCGCCTCGGCTGCAACTCGGAAGATTAGCTCGTCCCTCAGGCGCAGCCCCTCACGTGTGAGGCTCAGGCCACCCAGCTGGTCTTCCTCGTACGGATCGGCGCCGGCCAGGTAGTAGACGAGGTCCGGCCGGTGCTTCTCGAGGATCGCCGGGATGTGTTTCTCCAGCAATCCGAGATACTCATTGTCGCCTGTCAGGTCGGGCAGCCCCAGGTCGAGATCGCTCGACGGCTTCCACATCGGGTAGTTGTGCTGCTGGTGGATGGAGAAGGTGAAAACCTCAGCCTCATCTGCGAACACCGTGGCCGTCCCATTGCCGTGGTGCAGGTCGCAATCGATTACTGCGGCACGCTCAATCAGCCGCTCTCCTCTCAGCACTCGCAACGCGATCGCCACGTCGTTGACCAAGCAGAAACCCTCCCCGTGATCCGGGAACGCATGGTGGAATCCACCGCCCAGGTGCAAGGCCAGCCCGTGCTCCAGCGCCAGACGTCCGGTCAATATCGACCCGCCGGCGCAAAGCCACATCGCGTCTCGAAGCTCCTGAGAGTACGGAACTTCCAGCATCATCACGTCCTGCCACGAGAACGCGTTGTTCTTGATCTTCGTCAGGTAGGCCGGTGTGTGGACCAGCGCCACCTGCTCATCGCTGGCCGACTCGGGGCGCCGGATGTCGGACTCGCTGATCGTTCCTTCCGCTACCAGGATATCATAGGCGGCACGGTACTTGTGGGTGGGGAAGACATGAACACCGATGTCGACCTCGTAGGCCTCATGCCAGACGACGGGAAGCGATGAGCGAGGATCTAGCATTTGTCTCTCCCGCAGCAACAGAATGCCCGCTTGCACCTCAGACAAGCTAACACGAGCCGAGCGTTCGCGCCGGTGGTCCACTCCGCCGACGGCGGCTCGTCGGCCTCAAACACCCGAGCCACTGCGACCCCGAGACGTTCACCGCGGGGGAGTGGCGGCATCCTGTAACGCGTGTAGCTTGGTGCACGTGAGTACCGCATTGGACCACTGCCCGGTCCTCCGGGCGGCAGCGGCGCTGCTGGTCTGGACGCTCGCGGGAACGTCGTGCGCGGGGGACCGAGAGGCGCGTGACGAGACCGCGTTGAGCGGGTTGATCGATTCGGAACGGGCCTTCGCTCGTGCTGCGGCCGAGCTCGGCACGTTGACCGCCTTTCGCACCTACCTGGCCGACGATGCCGTGCTGTTCCGGCCGCGAGCCGTGCACGCACAGCAGTGGTTGCGCCAGGCGCCGGAAACGCCCGGCCTCCTCTCCTGGGAACCGGTCGTTGCAGACGTTTCCGCGGCCGGCGACCTCGGCTATACAACCGGGCCCTGGGAGTATCGGCAGGATCCCAAAGCCGACGCTGTAGCCCA
>JASFTY010000072.1:0-11657 GCA_050050535.1 Gemmatimonadales bacterium
CTGCAGGAGGATAGCGGGGGCCTGTCGCTGCAGCCGGGTATCGAGGAGCCGGAGTCCCCGGGCAGGAAGTGGAGCAGCTCGCAGAACAGCTGGGACCCCTCGGAGGAGGCGCTGGACTGGGCGCGGGCCACGCGTGAGCGCGACCTCGACATGCTGGATCAGCACACCGTAGCCGACGTGATGACGCGCGAGGTCCTGAGCCAGCCGTCGAGCACGCCGGTGAAGAAGGCGGCGCGTCACATGCTGGGCTTGGGGATCAGCCGCATCCTCGTCATTGACAATGGTGAGCTACAGGGCATCGTAACCACAACCGATATCGTGCGCGCCGTCGCCGAGGGCAGACTCAAGGGTTGACCCGGCGGTCGCCAGCACGAACCTGAAGGGACGACCGCGTGACTGTCACGACACCCAACTCCCTGAAACCCGAGCAGCTGCGCAGGACCTGCGATCCGACCGCGCTCGAGTTCAAGACCACGGCGGAGCTGGAGCCGCTACGTGAGGCGATAGGCCAGGACCTCGCGATGCGCGCTGTGCGCTTCGGTCTCGAGGTTGAACACCCGGGCTACAACATCTTCGCTATCGGGTTGCCCGGTTCGGGTCGCGCCACGATCATCCGTCAGCTGCTCGAAGACCGGGCGAGCGATGAGCCGACGGCCTCCGACTGGTGCTACGTCTACAACTTCGACCAGCCGCGCGAGCCGCGCGCCGTGTCCCTACCGACCGGCCGGGGCCCGGAACTGCGGAGCGATGTGGACGCGCTGCTCGAGGAGTTGCAGGAGTCGCTGCCCAAAGCGCTGCAGACCGAGGAGGTCCGCAAGGAGCGCGACGCCATCGCCGAGCGCGTCGGCAATATCCAGCGGCAGCTCATCGAGGCGTTTCAGAAGGAGGTCGAGAACGAGCGCTACGTCGCCCTCGTCCAGACGCCAACCGGTTGGGTCGTCGCGCCGGCGCTGGGCAACGAGCCGTTGGACGAGAAGCAGTTCCAGAGCTTATCGGAGGACCAGCGCGACGAGATTCTCGACCGGCGCCGCGAGATGGAGAAGAAGTTCGCCGACGTCCAGCTCAAGGTGCGCGAGACGGAACGCGATGCCAGACGTTTGCTGATCGAGCTGCAGCAAATGGTGGCTGAGGCCGAGGTGGAGAGCTATGTGCGAGGAGTGAAGGCCCGTTGGGAGGGAGTGCCCGACGCGATAGCGTATCTGGATCGCCTGGCGAAGGCGATAGTCGAGAACGCGGGCCAGTTCGCCGATGCCGGCGACGAATCGGACTCGAGCTCCGAGGCGACGCCCACCGAGGAAGATCCGCTGGCCAACTACCGGGTGAACGTCATAGTCTGCCACGAACCGGACAGCGGCTCGCCGGTGGTTCAGGAGGAGAATCCGACCTATCACAACCTGATCGGGCGAATCGAGCATCGGGTCGAGTTCGGCACGATGATCGCCGACTTCGCACAGATCACGGCCGGTGCCATTCACAAGGCCAACGGCGGTTACCTGATCCTCGAGGCGAACAACGTACTTCGCCAGCCGATCGCCTGGGTCGCGCTGAAGAACGCGCTCAGAACCCAGTCGATACGACTGGAGGAGATAATCGAGTACACCAGTCTGATCGCTACGACGACGCTCAAGCCGCAGCCGATACCGCTGAAGGTCCGGGTCATCCTGCTCGGTGATCCGTACACCTACCAGCTGCTGTACGCATACGACGAGGATTTCCGTGAGCTGTTCAAGGTGAAAGCGGATTTCAGTCCCTACATGGAGAGAGATGTCGATGCGGAGCGCAGCTACGGCGCGTTCATAGCCGCGCGCGGCGAAGAAGAATCGCTGCCGCCGTTCGACGCCTCTGCCGTCGCCCGGGTCGCCGAGTTCGGGTCGCGGCTCGCCGGGCACCAGGACCGTCTCTCGACGCAGTTCGGCGCCATCGGTGATCTCGTTCGTGAGTCGGGGTTCTTCGCCAAGTCGAGTGGCCGGATGGTCGTGACGGTGGACGACGTGCGGCAGGCGATCCGTGAACGCGAGGTAAGGGTGAACCGTCCGGAGCGGGAGCTGCTGAACCTCATCGAGGAGGACACGCTCACCATCGACCCGACCGGCGAAAAGATCGGCCAGCTCTTCGGGCTCGCCGTTCTGTCGGCCGGCGACCATGCGTTCGCGCGGCCGATCAAAATCGAGGCGAGCACGTTCATGGGCACGAGCGGTGTGGTCGACATCGAGCGCGAGGTGCGGCTGGGCGGCCCGCTCCACAACAAGGGCGTGCTCGTGCTGTCCGGCTATCTGGGCGACCTCTTCGCACAGGAGCACCCACTCATCATGTCGGCCACTATGTCGTTCGACCAACTGTACGAGGAGGTGGAAGGAGACAGTGCATCGGCGGCGGAGCTCTACGCACTCATCTCGTCGATCGCCGAGCTGCCGCTGCGCCAGGGGATCGCCATAACGGGAGCGCTCAATCAGAAGGGCGACATCCAACCGATAGGCGGCGTAACCACGAAGATCGAGGGTTTCTTCCGGGCCTGCAAACGCCGCGGACTAACCGGCAAGCAGGGCGTGATCATCCCGGCCCGCAACATGCCGAATCTGGTGCTCAACGATGAGGTCATCGCAGCGGTCCGCGAGGGCCAGTTCCAGATCTGGCCGATACGGCTGTTCGAGGAAGGCTGGGAAATCCTCGCCGGCATGCCCGCCGGCGAGCGTGACCCCGACGACGGCTTTCCGCCGGACTCGATCTATGGCCGCGCGGCGGAGCGACTCTCGAGGTGGGCCTACGGTTGGCGCGACTTCGGCAAGCCGGTCCGGCAGGGGCGCCGAGCCGAACCGGAGGAGGCCGCGGCTGCAGAGAGCGGGGCGGAACCGGCGGACGAGGACGAGGAAGATCAGACGGCGGGGGGAGTGGAGGCATAGAGCGTGGCCGGTGCGAGTGGCCGGGAGGCGGCGCGCAGACGGGCTGAGGACCTGCGGGAAGCGATACGACATCACGACTACCTCTACCACGTCCTCGACCAACCGGAAATCTCCGACGCCGAGTACGACAAGCTCTACCGGGAGCTGAAGCGGCTCGAGCAGGACTACCCCGAGCTCGTCACACCCGACTCGCCGACCCAACGGGTCGGCGCAGAGCCGCGGCCGGGCTTCAGCGAGGTCGAGCACCTGGCGCCGATGCTCAGCCTCGACTCGGGCGACGACGAGGAAGACGCGCGCCGCTTCGATACGCGCCTCCGCTCGGCGCTGGGCGACGGCACGGTAGAGTACGTTGCGGAACCCAAGCTCGACGGTCTGTCGCTGGAACTGGTGTACGAGAGCGGCAGCCTCACGCGGGCCGCGACCCGCGGCGACGGCCAAGTCGGCGAGGATGTGACGCCGAACGCCAGAACGATCGGCTCGCTACCCCTCAGACTCAGAGACACGGACCGCGTGGCACCGACACTGCTCGCGGTACGTGGTGAGGCGGTCATGCTGATCGACGAGTTCGAGCGCTTGAACGCTCGTCTCACCCAGGAGAACAGGCCGGTCTTCGCCAACCCACGCAACGCCGCCGCCGGATCGATGAGACAACTCGATCCGAGCGTCACGGCCGCCCGGCCACTAGTCTTCTATGCCTACGAGGTAATGCTGGCCGAAGGCCTGGCGCTGGAAGCGCAAGCGGAGATACTGAACGCGCTGCGCGCCTGGGGCTTCCGAGTCAGCAACGAGACGAGGACCGGCCTGCAGATCGATGAGGCGCTGGAGTTCCACCACGAGCTCGAACGACGACGCGATGAGCTGGCGTACGAGATCGACGGCGTCGTCATCAAGCTCAACGACCTGACGGCGCGCGAGCGGCTGGGAACGACCGCGCACCACCCGCGCTGGGCCTTCGCCTACAAGTTCGAGCCGCGACGCGAGATCTCTGAGATCCTCGACATCGTCGTGCAAGTCGGGCGCACCGGCAAGCTGACACCCGTGGCGATGCTGCGGCCGGTCGACGTCGGCGGAGTCACCGTGTCCCGGGCCTCACTCCACAATCGCGAGGAGATCGAGCGTAAGGACGTGCGGGTGGGTGACAGGGTACGCATACAGCGGGCCGGCGACGTGATTCCTCAGGTGTTGGAGCGCATCGAAGAGGCGGGTAAGAAGCGTCGCCGGAAGTTCCGCATGCCGGAGACCTGTCCCGTCTGCCGAGCCCCGGTGGTCAGCCGCGGCCCGCTGGACTTCTGCACGAACGGACTCGCCTGCCCCGCCCAGATCAAGGCCCGGATCCAGCATTTCGCCTCGAGGCACGCGCTCGATATCGAAGGGCTCGGCGAGCGCACCGTGCAACAGTTGCTCGAGGCAGATCTCGTATCGAGCGTCGCGGACCTGCTGACGCTGCAAGAGGATGACGTGGTGAAGCTGGAGGGATTCGCTGAACTCTCCGCAAGGAACCTGATCGAGGCGATCCGGACCTCCAGCGAAGTACCGCTCGACCGGTTCCTGTATGCGCTCGGCATCCCCGAGGTCGGCACTCAGACGGCCCGTGACCTGGCGCGGCACTTCGGCTCGTTGGACGCCGTGCTGGGCGCCGAGCGCGAGGAACTGGAGGCGGTGCCGGGGATCGGCCCGAAGGTGGCGCAGGCGGTCTCCGATTTCCTGCAAAGCCGCGGCACGCGCAACATCATAGGAGAGCTGAGAAGGCGGGGGCTGAGACTCGTCGAGACCGCAGCCGCGGAAGCCGCCGACTTCGCCGGCCTGACCTTCGTGTTTACCGGCGTTCTGGAATCGATGTCGCGCAACGACGCGCAGGACCTGGTTCGCTCGTTGGGCGGCCGAACCACGTCCAACGTGAGCGCCAAGACCGACTACGTAGTCGCCGGCAGCGAGCCAGGCAGCAAGTACGAGAAGGCGAAGGAGCTCGGCGTAACCGTCCTCTCGGAAGAAGAGTTCCTCGACATGCTCCCGCAGGGGACGCGTTGACGTGGAGAACATCGACTACGCCCGCATCTTCGAAGAGATCGCCGACCTGCTGGAGATTCAGGGCGCCAACCCCTTCCGTGTCCGGGCCTACCGCAACGCCGCCCGCACGATCGAAACGCTCTCACAACCGCTCGAGTCGCTGCTGGCTGACGAGGAGGCGCGACTCGAGGACCTGCCGGGCATCGGCAAGGACCTGGCCGGGAAGATCCGCGAGCTGTACGAGACCGGCGAGCTGCAACGGCTGACGGAGCTGCGCCAGGAGGTCCCGGCGTCGCTCGTCCAGATCATGCGCCTCCCCGGCCTCGGCCCGAAGCGTGCACGCCAACTCTGGGAGGGCCTCGAGATCACCACGCTCGGGGAGTTGGAGGAGGCGGGGCGCGGCGGCGCGCTGGAAGGCCTGCCCGGCTTCGGACCGACCCTGCAGAAGAAGATCATCAAGGGCATCGAGGAGCTGAAGGCACGCGCCGGGCGTTTCAAGCTCTCCGACGCCGACATCTACGTCGCGCCCCTGCTCCAGTACCTGAAGCAGGCTGAGGGCGTAGCCGCTCTGGAGGTGGCGGGCAGCTACCGCCGCCGCTGCGAGACGGTGGGCGATATCGACATCCTGGCAACGACATCCGGCGAATCGCCGCTGATGGACCACTTCGTCGCCTATCGCGCCGTTCAGGAGGTCCTGGCCAAGGGGCCGACGAAGAGCTCGATCCGCTTGACCGGCGGCCTGCAGGTCGATCTGCGGCTCGTGCCGCAGGAGAGCTACGGGGCGGCTCTCACCTATTTCACCGGGTCGAAGGCGCACAACATCGTGATCCGCGGCATCGCGCGCGAGCGCGACCTCAAGATCAACGAGTACGGCGTCTTCGAGGGCGAGCAGCTCGTGTCCGGTAAGACGGAACAGGAGGTCTATGCCGCCATCGATCTGCCCTGGATTCCTCCCGAGCTGCGGGAGGACCGCGGCGAGTTCGATGCGGCGCGCGCCGGTCGGCTACCGAACCTCATCACGCTCGATGACATCCGCGGCGACCTGCAGATGCACACGCACTACAGCGACGGCAAGCAAGGCGTGGCGGAGATGGTCGAGGCCTGCCGGGCCCGCGGCTACGAGTACATGGCGATCACCGACCACAGTCCCTCCCTGGCCATGACAGGCATCAAGCTCGAGGACTTCGCGAAGCAGTATGCGGAGATCGATGAGGTTCAGGAAAGGTACGACGACATTCGTATCCTCAAGTCGGCAGAGGTCGACATCCTGGAGGACGGGACGCTGGACCTCGATGACGACATCCTCGCGATGATGGATGTCGTGGTGATCGCCGTGCACTCGAAGTTCAACATGAGTCGCGCCGACATGACACGGCGGATCACGCGGGCAATGGGTCATCCGCGCGCAAGTATTCTCGCCCATCCCACCGGCCGCTTGATCAACCGCCGCGAGCCCTATCCCGTGGACGTCGACGAGCTGATCAGCGTGGCAGGTCAGCAAGGCCTGATGCTGGAGCTCAACGCCCAGCCCGACCGCCTCGACCTGCGCGACTTCCACCTGCAGATGGCCCGGGAGGCGGGCGTAAAGATCGTGATCAGCACCGACGCGCACCGGACGGCCGAGCTCGACCACATGGGCTTCGGAGTCGGGCAGGCGCGCCGCGGCTGGCTCGAGGCGGCGGATGTGGCGAACACCTACCCGCTACGAGAGTTGCTCGAACTGATCCGAAAGTGAGCGCGTGGTCGGAGGCGCAGCTCAGCGGTGGGCGACCCGCACTTACTTGATTATCGACCCCAATGTGCCGGATATTGGAGGTGATCCCAGACAACTGGAGGTGAAGTACCATGTCAGTCGCGCCGGAAGTAGAGAAGATGCTGAAGGACGAGGGCGTGGACTACGAGGTGGTCAAACATCCGACGGCCTACACGGCAGCAGAGGAGGCGGCAGCCTCCCACATCTCCGGGTACGAGTGGGCGAAGACGGTCATCTTCTTCACAGAGAGCAACGAGCCCATCATGGCCGTACTGGCCGCTTCACATCACGTGAACGCCAAGCAGCTCGAGGAGCTCGTGGGGTCGGGCAAGCTCCGGCTGGCAGCCGAGTCGGAGTTCTCCGGTCTCTACCCGAACTGCGAGCCTGGTGCCATGCCGCCGTTCGGCAACCTGTACGGGCAGCGTTTGTATGTCGATGAACGGCTGACCGAGGACGAGACGATCGTCTTCAACGCAGGCAATCATACCGAGGCTATCCGTATGCGCTACGCCGATTTCGAGAGACTGGCCAAGCCGGTGGTAGGCAGCTTCGGGGAGCAGTAGAAAGCCCGCGCCCGTTCTGAGCGCGGGCCTCTTTTCGGCACGCGGCGCCGTTCAGCACCACCCGCTGCGCCGGTCTCGAAGCCCGGCGAGTCGAAGTGTGGCGTCGAGCGCCGTTCGAGCTCTAGGTGGTGGTCTCCTCCTTCTTCTCGACTTGGGCCGTGTCCTGCTCGCCCGAGCCGATCTTCGGTTCCTCATCCGCGCTGGTGAGCGACTTCTTGAACTCGCGGATCCCCTTGCCCAGCGACTGACCGATCTCCGGCAGACGGCGAGCACCGAATAGGAGCATGAAGAGGATGGCGATGAGTATGACTTCCGTCCACCCCATGTTTCCGATACCGATAGCAGCGACCGCAATGTACTGCATCTGATGACCTTCTCTCGTGTTGAGCTTTGCGGCAGTCCGCTCAGGCCAAGCCGTACGGCCTGGGCGGTTCGCTCGACGAGCGTTTGCGACCCTCGTCCAGCACACCCGCTTTCTGAAGTGCTTCCTGACCCAGATGGCCCAGGAGCTCGTTCTCGCGATCGAGCGTCTCGAGCGCTACGTCGCGGGCCGTCTGATCACCGGTCCAGGCGTCCTCGATGACTCGCCAGCCGATATCCCGGGCGATCCGCTCCAGTACGTAGGCGCTGACCAGGTTGTCGTCCAGATAGCCCGCTGGGCCGAACTCGTCTTCGGGCATGGCGTCGTTAGGGCCGACGTAGTACGCCAGAGCCGCGTTGACCATTGTGCGATGACGCTGTTGAAGGCGCGGATCCTGGGAGAGCACCATGAGCGTCGCCACGAAGATCGGTGCCCATCTGACGAACTTGCAGAAGACACCTCTGTACTCGCCCACGTTCTCCATGACCACCTGGGTGAAATCCCGCACCACACTCCCTCCCTGTTCGGCAATGAGCGGCGGACCGGCAGCCGCCCGTTAACGTCGCGCCCCGACCGGGCCCGTATCCGCGCCTCGGTAGGACACCCTCCAGATACAGCCACCGACAACATCGCTAACATATATCGCACCGTCCGGACCCACCAGCGGCACGACCGGTCGGCCCCAGGCGTGGCCGGCGCCGCCAAGCCAACCGGTCACAAAGTCCTCGAAACCGACGGGTCGCCCGGCAGCGACCCGCACGCGGACGACCTTGAAGCCCGACAGGAACGGGTCGCCGTCGGCCGATCCGCCGAGCGCGACGAACGCGTCGCCGTGGTACTCGGCGGGGAACATGTCGGCAGTATAGAAAGCGATCCCCTGAGGCCCCGAGTGCGCGGGAAAGCTGAAGACGGGCGGCGCGGTCACGTCGCAGCGACGCGGGTCCCCGAACTCCGGGTTGGGGACGCGGCCACCGTAGCAGTACGGCCAGCCGTAGTGGTCGCCGCGGCGGACGACGTTCAGCTCGTCCGGCGGCAACCGGTCCCCCAGCCCCCGGCGCCCGTGGTCCGTCGCCCACAGCTCACCGGTCTGGGGGTGGAAGGCGAGCCCACCGGCGGACCGCAGGCCGCGCGCCCAGACCTCCTGCCCCCCACCTCGCAGGTCGATGCGGAGAACCGTGGCGCGGCGCGGGTCATCCTCGCGGCAGACGTTGCACGACGCAGGGATCGAGAGGTAGACGGCTCGGCCCGACGGCTCGATGAGCAGGGCGCGGCCGGCGAACCCATCGGCGGGCAGCGAGTCGACGACCACCGCGTAGCGAGGCGCGGAATCGGCCTCGGGATGGCGCATGTAGATGACCCGACCCGCCTCCGCCACCCAGAGGCCGTCACCGCTCCAGGCGACCGAGATCGGTCTATCGAGGTCCTCGATCACCGTCGCCACCTCGTCGGCCCGCCCGTCGTCGTCGTTGTCGGCGAGTCGCACGACCCGGCCCTCAGAGGTGAGGGCGACGTACAGCACGTCATCGGGCCCGAAGGCCATGCCCCGGGGCCCGGCCAGCCCGTCGGCATACACCTCGATCACGAAGCCGTCCGGCACAACGAGCCGCTCGTTCGATTGGGCCTCGCTCGCCTGGGGACACGCATGAACGGCGACCAGGACACCCAACGCGTGGGCCATGGCTCGCCGGCGGTCTCGGAGTCTCCGGTCCATAGGCACAACGCTACCTACCGGGCGGGCCATCGTGCAATACCGACCTGGCCATTGCGGCGGCGCGGCACGCGACCCAACATCGTAGTCCAGCCCCGACTCAGACGCGAAGTCCTAGGAGGGAGGTCCGCCGATGCTGCACCGACGCCTGGTCCTGCTCGGAATCGCCGCGCTCGTCCTCTGTTCCACCGCCCTCGACACGGCAGCGCAGGAGCGCTTCACCATCGAGCAGGTCATGAGCTCGCCGTTCCCCAGCGAGCTGACCGCCGCGCCCACGGGCGCCCAGGTCGCCTGGGTGTTCAACGCCCAGGGGCTGCGCAACATCTGGGTCGCGGAAGCGCCCGACTACGAGGCCCGCCGACTCACGGCGTACAGCGAGGACGACGGCCAGGAGATCTCGGATCTGACCTGGACGCCGGACGGCAGCTCGATCGTCTACGTCCGTGGCGGCGGAGCGAACCGCCAGGGCGAGTATCCGAACCCCTGGAGTCTGCCGCAGGGCGTGTCGCAGCAGATATGGATCGTCGACCTGGCGGGCGGCGAGCCGCGCCTGCTCGCCGATGGCTCGAACCCAACCGTCGCGCCGACCGGCGACCTGGTCGCCTTCCCCAGGCGCGGCGACATCTACGTCGTGCCGCTGGAGGGTGGTGATGCGAAGCCGCTGATCAGGGCACGCGGTGGCAGCGGCTCGCTGACCTGGTCGCCGGACGGTTCGCAGCTGGCCTTCACCAGCGGTCGCGGCGACCACAGCTTCATCGGGGTCTACGACCGCGAGAGCGAGCGAATCCGCTGGCTCGACCCCAGCGTTGATCGCGACGGGGCACCGGTTTGGTCGCCGGACGGCCGCCGGATCGCGTTCCGGCGGATCCCGGCCACCCGGGCTCCGGTGCCGTTCGGGCCGCAGCGGACGGCGCAGCCGTGGTCGATCCGCGTCGCCGATGTGGCGAGCGGATCGGGCCGCGAGGTGTGGCGGGCCGATGAGGGGGACGGCAGCGCGTTCCACGGTGTGGACGCGCAGAACCAACTCATGTGGGGCGCGGGCGACCGCATCGTCTTCCCCTGGGAGAAGGACGGCTGGCTGCACCTCTACTCGCTTCCCGCAGCCGGCGGCGATGCGACGCTGCTGACACCCGGCGACTTCGAGGTGCAGCACGTCGCACTGAGCCCGGACCGCGACCGTGTCATCTACAGCTCGAACCAGGGCGACACCAATCGCCGCCACCTCTGGAGCGTGCCGGTCGCCGGCGGCCGGCCCACCGCCCTGACCCCCGGCAGCGGGATCGAGTGGTCGCCGGCACCGACCGCCGAGGGCGGCGCCCTCGCCTTCCTGCGCTCGGACGCGCGCGGGCCGGCCCGCCCGGCGATCTTGCTCGAACCCGGCAACCCACGTGACCTGGCCCCGGAAGCGATTCCGGCCGACTTCCCCAGCGACGCACTGGTCGAGCCGCAGCCGGTGATCTTCCCGGCCGCCGATGGCATACCGATACACGGTCAGCTGTTCCTGCCGAGAGGCGCGAGCCCCGGCGACCGTCGACCGGCCGTGCTCTTCTTCCACGGCGGCTCGCGCCGGCAGATGCTGCTCGGCTGGCACTACCGAGGTTACTATCACAACGCCTACGCTCTTAACCAGTACCTGGCCAGCCGCGGCTACGTCGTGCTGTCGGTCAACTACCGGAGCGGCATCGGCTACGGCATGGAGTTCCGCGAGGCACTGGACTACGGGGCGACCGGGGCCAGCGAGTTCAACGACGTGCTGGGCGGCGGCCTGTACCTGCGAGGCATGCTCGAGGTCGACCCCGGCAAGATCGGGCTCTGGGGCGGCTCGTACGGCGGTTACCTGACGGCCCTCGGGCTGGCCCGGGCGTCCGACCTGTTCGCCGCCGGCGTCGATCTGCATGGCGTCCACGACTGGAATGTCGTGATCAGAAACTTCATGCCCAGCTACGATCCCGAGGCCCGGCTCGACGCCGCGCGTCTGGCGTTCGAGTCGTCGCCGATGGCGTCGATCGATACCTGGCGATCGCCGGTCCTGTTGATCCACGGCGACGACGACCGGAACGTCCCGTTCAGCGAGACCGTCGATCTGGTCGCCGCGCTGCGCAAGCAAGGCGTCGAGTTCGAGCAACTGGTCTTCCCCGACGAGATACACGGCTTCGCGACACACGCGCGTTGGTTGCAGGCCTATCGCGCGGCGGTGGAGTTCTTTGATAAGCACCTGAGTCGGAGTGATTAGTAATCAGTGATCAGTAGTCAGTAGTCAGTAGTCAGTAGTCAGTGATCAGTGGTCAGTAGTCAGTAGTCGTAGTCCCAAGTTACTGATTACTGATCACCGATCACTGATCACTCCGTGCAAGGAGCAACCATG
>JASFTY010000073.1:0-11613 GCA_050050535.1 Gemmatimonadales bacterium
CCGCATTTCCCAGCCCGACCAGCACGCCACCGCCACGCACCCACTCACGCAGCGCCCCGGCTCCGCTCTCGCCGAAAGCGCCCCTATAGCCCCAGCCAGGGGGAAGGATTAGCACGTCGTAGGAATCCAGGCGGCCAGTAATCGACTCGACGCGGAGACCAGTGAACGGAAGGCCGTACTCGCGCTCCAGCAGATACCACGTATGGCCATAACTGCTCGTCCCCACACCTTCGCCGGCTGCCACCGCGACCCGCGGGTACCGCAGCGTCACCACCGGGTTCGACCCCACGCCGGTGGGACCCTCGTCGTAGTACGCGGTATGAACCGCGTCGACCAGCACGCCGAAGCTGCGCGCCAACTCGTCGATCCGCCCGTGGACCGACTCCGGGTTGCGGGACACACGCACGACCATCGCACCACGCGGGTACGATACGCCACCCGCCCGCAGCGGCCGCCCCGCCACCGCCACCTTGAAACCTTCAGCCATCAGCGCGACCGTCAGGCGCAACGCAGCGTCCCGGTCGTAGCGGTAGACGTACGCGGTGCCCGCACGGCCACCCGTCACACCGCCGTCGATCCCGGAACGTAGCGCCTCGGGAAGCCGCCCCAGCTCTCGAGCCCCGAGGTAGGCCGGCGGCCGCCAGGGCGCGTTCGCTTCGTCGAACTCGACCTCGACCGCTCGTGCCGCCACGCGACCCGCCTCCTCCAGCCAGTACGCCTCGACGCCGAACGACAGCGCCAGACTCCACGCGGTTATGTCGTAGAACTGGAACCCCTCGCGCGCCGCCCGCGAGCCGCGCCGCGCATTCAGCGCCCGCCGACGGAATTGCTCGCGCAGGAACGCCGAATCCATCTCCGCGTCCGGGGCGAGCAGCGCGTCGACCAGCCTGGCTTGCGGCTGCGCCAGGTCGACGATGTAGCTGCCGGCCGGGAACTCGCGCCGCCGCGCACCGCCCGACAGGTATTCGTGGGCCGCCCCAGTGCCGAACGACTCGCTCGCCACCCTCACCTCCACCCCGTCGCGCAGCAGGATCTCCACCAGTCGCGCCGCTCGCTCGGGATCATCGCCGGGAACGATCACGAACCGCTTCCAAGGTCGCTGCCCGGCGAACTCGTTCATCCCGGAGCGGAAGAACTCGTAGTAGTCGCGCAGCCGCTCCTCGCGGTGCGCCGCCGTCGTTCGCAGCGTCGCCAGCGACGCCGTGAAGTGCTTCGCGATACCGTCCCTGAAAGTCAGCACCGTGCCGTCATCACGGGACCAGCGATACCCTTTGGAGCCGCCGCCGTCGGTCTCGTAGGTCATCCCGGTGGCGCCGTTCAGCGCCGGCCAGCTGTCCCAATACCCCGGATAGTGGAGATCGAAGACGTCGCGCACGAAGTAGTTCCAGCCGTGGCGGTCGAACGCCGCACCGTTGGCGCGCCCGTAGATCTCGGTCCAGCGCACGACCTGCTCCGCCGGCAGGCTCGGGTTGATCGGACGCACAGGCGGCGGCATGAAGAACTGCGTCGTCTGACCGTGATGATCGACGAAAACCTGGGGACTCCACTCGTGATGCGCAGCGATGATCGCCCGCGTCTCCCGCTGTACCATGCCCAGCGCATCTCGGTTCAGGTCGAACTGGTAGTGGTTGTTGTTCGTGCTCATCCCCCACGGCGCATCGTGCTCCAAACTGCTGTGCGATGAGTCGCCCACAGCGAACGCGTTGTACCACTCGACGAACCGTTCGTGGCTCTCTGGGTTGTGCGCAGGATTGATCACCGTGACCACGTTCTCCAGGATCGCCAGCGTCATCGTGTCCGCGCCGGCGGCCAGCTGGTAGGCAACCTGCATCGCCGCCTCCAGCGCCGCCGTCTCGTTACCATCGTTCGCATAGTTCATCCAGCCGATCGCAGGCGTCGCCTGCGCGATCGCCGCCGCCTCCTGCCGGCTCGTGCCCCGCGGGTCGCGCAGCCGCCGGATGTCCACCTTGATCTCGTCCAGCCGCGCGATGTTCTCGGGCGCACTCACCACCACCAGGATCAGCGGTCGACCCTCGACCGAGCGGCCGTAGCGGTAGACCCGCACCCTGTCAGCGGCCGTGCTCGCGATGGCCTCCATGACCCGCAGCATATTGCCGTGGTCCGTGTGGAACTCACCCGGCTCGTAGTCCAGCAGCACGGCCGGTCGCGTCACATCGGGACGGTACGGCCCGTTGCTGTAGAAATCGAACTCCTGGGCGCCGGCACTCGATGCCGAGAGCAGCGCGATCAGCGCGAGGGCAACCGTTCGCATCGTCTCGTCCCCTGGTAAATGTCGGGTGAACTGGCAGGCTCTTGCTCCCGTCCGGCGCAATATGCGGCGTCCCGACTCGCATGTCCACACGCCGGCGTCCCGCAACAGCTTCACAGCCGATCATTGTCTCGGAGCCGCGACCGTTGCACCTTGGTAGCCGATGGGCATCATCGAGGTCGGCGTCCTGGGAGTGCTCGCAGCCGTCTGCGCGGCTTTGGGCCAGTTCATCAGCGGCTATTCCCGCGGCGGCTGTCCCGTCTCCTTTGTCGTCGCCTTCTTCGGCGCCGTCGTCGGGCCGCGCATCTTCCGCAACTTCGGCTGGCCCGAGCCGCTCGTCGTCCCGATCGGCCCGATGGAGCTGAACCTCGTTTCTTCGGCGGCCGGTGCCCTCTTGCTCGTCATCGTCGTCAACCTGATCACGCGCAAGCGGAAGTTCTAGCTCGCCTGATTGGGGGGACTCCGCTCACCGCGCCCAGCTCGACTTCAGCGGACACCTCGCGCCCCGAACCGGTAGGCACCACTGATGGGCACCGCACGGCGTCGGCCGGCCCGTCCCCTTTCTTGATATTCCCGGCCGCCGTAAGCATCTTTCGCGACCTTTCTCGACGACAACGAGCGGTAATAGGGAAAACATCTCCATGCGCTTCACCGCGGCTGCACCTCTGACCCTCTGCCTGCTGGCCGCCGCCGGCCTGTCCTCTGCCGCGCTCGCCCAGTCGAACGGCGGCAAGTCCATCGCCGACTCCTACCGCGAGGTCGCCCAGCAGCTGATCGAGGACGCCCTTGCCGACAGCGCCGCCTACGAGCGGCTCACCGAGCTTACCGACCGCTTCGGCCACCGCTTCAGCGGCTCGGAGAATTTGGAGCGGGCCATCGACTGGATCCTGAAGGGGATGGAGGAGGACGGTCTGGAGAACGTTAGGGGAGAGTCGGTGCCGGTACCGCACTGGGTGCGCGGTGAGGAGTCGCTGGAGTTGATCTCACCGCGTCGCGTGAAGCTGACGATGCTCGGACTGGGGGGTAGTGTCGGTACGCCGGCGGAGGG
This sequence comes from Gemmatimonadales bacterium, assembly GCA_050050535.1. Classification (GTDB taxonomy): domain Bacteria; phylum Gemmatimonadota; class Gemmatimonadetes; order Palauibacterales; family KS3-K002. The sequence continues at coordinate 3,318 of JASFTY010000073.1, forward strand.
GATCCGCGCCGAGGTCCTGGTGGTACGCAGCTTCGGCGAGCTGGAAGCCCACAGCGACGAGGCGCGCGGAAAGATCGTGCTGCTCAATGCGCCCTTCGTCAGTTACGGCGAGACGGTGACCTACCGGGTGCACGGCGCCATCGCGGCCGCCAAGACGGGCGCCGTGGCCAGCCTGATCCGCTCGGTCACGCCGTTCTCGATGCAGACGCCGCACACGGGTCAGATGCTCTACGACCCGGCGGCGCCGCCGATCCCGCACGCCGCGATCACCGTCGAGGACGCCGAGATGCTGCAGCGCATGCAGGAACGCGGCCAGCGGATCGAGGTCCTGCTCAAGATGGAAGCGCAGACGCTGCCCGAGATCCTGTCGCGGAACGTCATCGCCGAGATCGTCGGCTGGGAGCATCCCGAGCAGGTCGTCGTGATGGGCGGTCACATCGATTCCTGGGATGTGGGTACCGGCGCGATGGACGACGGCGGCGGCTGCGTCGCGGCCTGGGAGGCGTTGCGGCTGATCCACGAGCTCGGACTACGACCGCGACGCACCCTGCGGGTCGTGCTATGGACCAATGAGGAAAACGGTTTGCGCGGCGCCAACGCCTATCGCGACTACCACATCGACGAGTTGGACGATCACATCCTCGCCATCGAATCGGACGCCGGCGTATTCAAGCCGCTCGGCTTCGGCTTCAGCGGCTCCGCCGCCGCCTACGAGATCGTCCGCCAGATCGGCACGCTCCTCGAGCCGATCGGCGCCGACGCCGTCGAGCGCGGCGGTGGCGGTGCCGACATCGGGCCGATCATGCGGCATGGCGTGCCCGGCATGGGGCTCCGGGTAGACGGCGACAGGTATTTCTGGTATCACCATACCCACGCCGATACGATCGACGTGCTCGACCCGCGGGAAATGGCGGAGTGCGTGGCAGCTATGGCGGTGATGGCCTACGTCGTGGCGGACCTGCCCGAGCGGCTGCCGCGCTAGGACAACCGCCCGCCCTCCTAGTCAGCGCTGAAGCCAACCTGTTTGTGTGTCCCGTCGCAGAACGGCTTCTTGCCCGATCGGCCGCAGCGGCAGAGTGCTGCCTGGCCCGCGTGATAGCTGATCACCTTCCCGTCGGCACTGCGTATCTCCAGCGAGCCTTTCAACAGAAGCGGCCCGTTCGCCAGCGGCGTCACCGTCAGCTTACCGCCCGGCGCGTACGCATCCGGTTTGGAATTCGCCTCCGCCAGGTCGCCGCCGTCCTTGAAGCCCACCTTCGAGTGGCTGCCGTCGCAAAACGGCTTGTTGCTCGACGCACCGCAGCGACACAGCCAAGTCCGCTTCGCCTCCTGGAGGATCTCGCCCCCTGCAGACGAGACGGCGATCTCCCCGCTCATTTCCAGCGGACCGTCGCGTGTGACATCCGCCGTGTTCGTATCGTCCACCGACTCAGCCATCCCTCCGTCCTTTCAGCAATCCTACTCGTACAGGCCGCCGCCGCTCTTACTCGCCGCCCGCGTACGACATCGCCTCCAGTCCGAAATACTTCCGCAACAGCGCCATCTGGCCGATATGGAAGGACTCGTGCTGGACCAGGAACGCGACCGCCCCACGCACCGTACCGTCCGCCACCGGGAATTCCTGACCCGCGTCGCGCTCCAGCTCCGTCTCGCTCAGCTCGGGCAGGCGACCGACCAGCTGCGCGGACAGCTCGCGCCAGGCCGAACTCAGCTCTTCGAGCGGCGGAACCTCCAAGTCGTTGACGTCGTGCGCCGAATCGAACAGCTCCTGGAACGGGTTCACCGGCTCGAATCCCATGAAGGACGCCAGGTAGTAGCGGGCATGCAGGACATGGCAGGCGAGGAACCCGATGCTGTTGGTGTCGCCGCTCAGCCGCTTCCGAGCCGTCGCATCGTCGACACCGTCCAGACAGTTCAGGAACAGGCGCGTGTTCAGCTTCAGCATCTCGTGTACTGGGGCGATCACTTTCTGCATGGCACCATCCAATCGGTTGACCTGGCCGTGGTTGCCTTCTCGCTCAGTCTCTTTTCCCCGATCTCCGGCACTGCCCGGCGGATGACCAATGTCGAACCCTACAACCCGGCTCCGCAGTACTTGCAGAACTCGGCATCCGCATCGTGTCCCTCCGCGGCACACTCGTGGCAGGTCCGCGTACTGATCGCTCTCCTGCGAGCACCGGCCAGCTCGACGGTCACGATACCGGTAGGCACCGCGATGATCCCATATCCCATGATCATCACCATCGAGGCGAGGATCCGGCCCAGCACGGTAGCCGGTGCGATGTCGCCGTAGCCGACCGTCGTCATCGTAACTATCGTCCAGTAGATGCTCTCCGGGATGTTGGTGAACCCGTGCTCTTCGCCTTCGATCAGGTACATGAGCGCACCGACGATGAGCATCAGTGTGAGCACCGTGCCGAGGAACACGATGACCTTGCGTGTGCTGGCGCGGAGCGCCGCACGCAGCATCCGCGCCTCACCGACGAAGTGCATCAATTTCATCACGCGGAAGACGCGCAGCAGGCGCAACGCTCGGATGACTATCAGCGATTGGGCGCCGGGTAACAGTACGCTCAGGTACGTGGGAACGATGGCCAGGAAATCGACGATACCGAAGAAGCTCAGAGCGTAGCGCATCGGCTTGCCGACGCAGATCAACCTGAGGACATACTCGATCGTGAAGAGGACGGTGAAGACCCACTCCGCCGCGCGCAGTACCGGGCCGTGGCGAGCGCGGACCCCGGCAACGCTCTCCAGCATCACGGCGACCACGCTCATCACGATCGCCAGCAACAGCGCGACATCGAATGCCTTGCCGCCCGGCGTCTCGGCCTCGAAGATGATCTCGCGAAGCTTTCCGCGCCAAGGCACCAGCGGAGGAGTCATCTCGGCCATGGCTTACCTTCAGTCGGATTCCAGCAGACCGGCCAGCAACTCGATAGGATGGACGGCCTCGACCGGCACGCCGTGGACGAGCGCGCCAGCCCCGATCTGCATCAGGCAGCCCGGGTTGCCCGTGGCCACCAGGTCGACGTCGGTCTCTACTACTTCGCCCAGCTTGCGCAGCAATAGATCCTCGCTGAGGCGCCGATGCTGGAGGCCGTAGAGCCCGGCAGCGCCGCAGCAGCGCTCGGATCGCGGGAGTCTCACGACGTCGAGTTCCGGGACCTGCGCGAGCAGCTCGACCGGCGGATCGTCGATACCCTGCGCATGCAGCAAATGGCAGGGCGCGTCGTAGCCCAGCCGCGCCGACAGCGATCGATAGCCTAGCCGCGGTCGCCCGACCAGCCACTCGCTGGCATCGCGCACCATGCCGGCGACCCGCTCGGCTCGCTCGCTGTAGATCGGGTCATCGCGCAGCCACTCGCCGTAATCTCTGATCGCCGCCGAGCAACCGGCTGAGTTGGTGATCAGTAGCCTGGCCCCGGAATTCTCGACCGCCGCGATCACGCGCCGGGCCAGCTCGCGCGCCGTGTCCAGCCGACCGGCATGCGCGTGCAGCGCGCCACAGCAGAGGCCCGGCGGCAGACTCACCGTCCGTACGCCCTGCGCGTGGACCAGGCGCGCCATGGCATGGTTCACCTGGCGGAACAGCCCCCACATGACGCACCCCTCGAGCAACGCGACCAGCTCGCCGTCCGGCGGCCCGCCCGCCTCGTCCATCGACCGCCATGTCCCGGCGTGCCGACGTCTCGGCCGCCGCACGTTGCGTAGCAGCCCCCTGGCCCGCGGCGCCGTGGCCGCCAGCATCGCCATGGCGAAGCGTAGGCGCCCCGGCATTCGGCCCACCCGACCCGCCCGCGCGATCAACCGCGCGATGCCGCTCCCCCGCAGCAGGCGCAGCACGGCCCAGCCGAGGCGGCCGAGCCAGCGGTTCGCGAAGAACAGGTCCAGCGGGATACTTGCCGCGCGGCCGAGCGCCCCGACCGCCGTCAGACGCTCGGCACGTGCCCGCTCGAGCAGCGACCCGTAGCGAACGCCCGACGGGCAGACCGGCTCACAGGCGCGGCAGCCGAGACAGAGATCGAGATGACGCGCGAACGATTGGCTCTCGACCCCGAGCCGCCCCTCCGCCACGGCACGCATCAAGTAGAGGCGCCCGCGCGGCGAATCGTTCTCGCTGCCGAGAATCTCATAGGTAGGACAGGCGGGCAGGCAGAACCCGCAGTGCACGCATCTGAGCAGATCGTCGATCCGCGGGGCAAGCGGGTTCGACGGCACGCTGCCGGTAATCATCGCTTCAAGCCACGCAACATCTGCAGGGCGGCGCCCGCGCGACGCAGCAGGCCGCGCCCGTGCCGGAACTCGAGCAGCGACCGAGCCAGCCCTTCTCCACTCCCCCCTTCTTCGAACCAGTACGGCTCACGCTTGAAGGTCAGCCGGTCCTCGACACATGCCTTCGGCCTCGCGAACTCACGCAGTCCCTCCAATCCATGCATACGGCCGAACCCGCTGTGACCGACACCGCCGAACGGCAGATCGGGGATCACGTAGTTGATCAGATGGTCGTTGACCACGACCGAACCGACGCGTAGCCGGCCCGCTATACGACGCGCCCGCGCGGCGTCCCGCGTCCAAATGCTCGCATCGAGGCCGAACGGGCTGTCGTTGGCCAAGCGCACCGCCTCCTCATCGTCCTTCACGCGCATGATCGGTAGTACCGGACCGAACGTCTCCTCCTTCATCAAGTCCATGCGATGGTCGACATCGACGACGACAGTGGGCTCGTAGAAGTGGCCCGGCCCCTTGATCGGCCTGCCACCGAGTAGTACGCGCGCGCCCTGCGACTGCGCATCCCGGATCTGCGCTTCCACTTTCTCCAGCTGGAACGGCGCGATCAGCGACCCGACCGTCGCCTCGCGCTCATCGCTCGTCCGCACCCGTCGCGCCTCCGCCACCACCGCCTGCACGAACTCATCGTACACCGACCCGACGACGTAGGCGCGCTCCACCGACATACAGACCTGGCCGCAACCGTAGAACGCTCCCCAGACCGCGCCCCGCGCCGCACGCTCGACGTCGGCATCCTCGCAGACGATCATCGCGTCCTTGCCGCCCAGCTCCAGCACGACCGGTGTCAGTACACGCGCCGCCGCCGCCATGACCTTCTTTCCCGTCTCCGACGAACCGGTGAACGCAATCTTGTCGACGCCGGCCTCGACAAGCGCCGCGCCCGTCCGGCCGTCGCCCGACGCCAGGCCCACCAGGTCCTCCAGCCCCGTCGCCTCGCCGAACACCTCGACCACAAGCTGCGCCGTCGCCGGCGTATACTCCGACGGCTTGAGCACCACCGCGTTGCCCGCCGCCAGCGGCGTGCCCACGCTGCTCATCGTGATCGCGAACGGGTAGTTCCACGGCGTGATCGCGCCGACCACACCGAACGGCTCGTACAGCACACGCGCTCTGCGATGCGAGAGCCAGCCGGTCCCCGCCTGGCGCGCCAGCAGGAGCTTCGGGACCCAGCGGCTCAGATAGCCCAGGTAGTCGCAGGCGACGGCGACCTCGGACAGCGCCTCACCCGTCACCTTGCCCGTCTCCGCCCTGATCACGCGCGCGATCTCTTCCGAGCGGTCGGCCGTCAGCCGGCGAGCCCGATCCAGCGCCCGCGCCCGCTGCTCCAGCGAGCGCTGCGACCACTCGGCCTGCGCCTCGCGCGCCGCGTTGACCAGGCCACGCACCTCATCCGCACTCATGATCGGGAAGTCGCCCACCTGCTCGCCGGTGAGCGGGTTCCGACTGCTCAGGCGCTCGCGACGGCGCTCGCTCTCCGCTCCCGTCGCTCTGTCCCCCATCAGCCCGCCCCTTCCGACGTATGCGAGTGAACGAGACGCCAACGCCCGGCGAACTTCCGGAAAACCATCGTCCCCAGACCGTGCGTCGTGACCTGTTCGCCGTCGCGCCGAGCCGTGAGCGTGTAGTTGCAGGTGACCAGCGCGGTGCCGTCTGCCAACCTGATCTCGATGTCCCCGAAGCTGAGCCGCCGCTCGCTCAGCTCCTCGATCTCCACAGCGAGCCGGTTATCCCGGTAGGCGAGCCAGCCGCGCTCGGCCCGCCCGCCCTCATAGATGGTGGCACCCTCGTGGTAGATTGTGTCCAGCGCGACCAGATCGCCGGTCCGGTACGACTCGGCGATCAGCTCGAGCAGGCGGCGGACCTGGGTGGTGTCCGCCTCCGGTGGCTCGCCGCTCGGCGTTCGCACATCGGCGCGCTCGACCGTACAGGCAGCGGCGATCAGTATCGCCGCCACCAGCGGCCAACTGTATGAGGCTCGTGACATGGCGACTAGTAGCTGGTCCAGACCATCCCGTCCGGCTCTTCACCGGCGACGATCGTCATCATTACGTCGAAGCCATCGAGGTCGATGACCGTCAACATGTTTTCACCCGTATTGGCTACATAGGCGACCTTGCCGTCCGGCCGGATCTCGATCCCGACCGGGAAAGCGCCGATCTCCAGGGTGCGGGCGACCTTCCAGCCGTCGAGCTCGATCTCGATCAACGCGCGGGCGCGATACTGGCTCACCAGCGCCCGTCGGCCGTCCGGCGCCACCTCGACGCGGATCGGGAAACCGCCCACCTCCAGGTTGCGAACGACCTGGTCGGTCGCGATGTCGACCATCGTAAGAGTGCCCGCCGCACGGTTGGTCACCAGCAGATACCTCTCGTCCGTCGTCACCGCGATACCCTCGGCGCCCGCACCCGTCTCGATGTGACGGATCACCCGGCCGCTCTCGATATCGATCGCCGTGACGTTGCCCGATCCGATGTTCGCCGTATACGCCTTGCCCCTGCCCTCGGCCAGCGCCACCATATGCGTGACCTCCTGACCGGTCCGGATCGCCCGCTTCACTCTCGACGTCCCGACGTCGACCTCCACGAGATGCTTCGAGCCTTCCGTCGTCACCCAGACCGAGGCGCCGTCCCTCGACACCACCAGACCGTGCGGGCGGCTGTGCTCACCGAGATCGACCGTCTCCACCACGCTCTGCTGCGGTACGTCGACCACGGTCAGACTGTTCGATCCGTAGTTCGCCACGAACGCCAGCCTTCCGTCGGGCGTGACCGCCACCTCGTGCGGGTTGGGGCCGGTCTCGAGCCGCTTGACTTCCCGGCCCGTCGCCGGATCGATCAATGAGACCGTGTTCCCGCTCTTGTTGGTGACCAGCAGCAGGCCGCCTTCCGCGCTGGGATCGGTCCGCTGCTGCTGAGCGAACGCAGTAATCGCAACTAGGGTCGTGCCGACGGCGAGTCGGGCCAAATGCATACATACCCTCCCAGTCACTGCGCCAGGTCACCGCACCATACGCTGGTACCGGGTGGCATGGCGGCGGACTCGTGTATCACCTGTTCGACGCGTACCGGAAGATACAGAGGGCTCGAGGACCATAAAAGAGGACCGGCACGACGGTCTATATCGCGGCGAACCCGATCGCCTCGCTCGACCACTCGGGCGCCGAGCGGAAGGCCGCGAGAACCTCATCCGGCTCGGCCACGACCTGCCACATCGCTCGGTGGCGCGCGTCCATGAAGCGCTCCGTGATGCAGCGCTCCAGCAACTCAATACAGGGATCGAAGAAGCCGCCCGTGTTCACCATCACGATCGGCCCGAGGAAGGTGCCCAGCCGCTTCAGCGAGATTGCCTCCAGCAGCTCATCGAGCGTACCGGAGCCGCCCGGCAGCGCCACCACCGCGTCCGCGCCCTCCAGCAGCGCGCGCTTCCTGTCGTGCAGGTCCCACACCTCGACGATCTCACCGATCCCCTTGTGGTACCACTCCAGCTCCTTCATGAATCCGGGGATAACGCCGATGACCGATCCGCCCGCCGCCAGCGCACCGTCGGCGAGCCGGCCCATCAAGCCCACACCACCGGCGCCGTAGACGATCGTCATCGAGTTCTCGGCGAGTATCCTGCCGAGCCGCTCGGCCGTTTCCAGATACACGGAGTCCGCCTGGGTGCTGGACGAGCAGTAGACTGTGACCCTGCTTATCGACATATCTCGATGGGGAAGAGGGTTGTTCAATGCGAGAATTGCGAGAGTATCGGGAATTCTCGAATCTCGAGCAAGGGAACATGCCAGTCCGGCTCGTGAGTCGGAGCCCTGCCTCGACGAACGTCGTAGCGAGATGTCGCGTCCCACAGCGCGGCCCACGCGGCAATCTCCGCGCGCGTCCAGCGACGTTTAGGACTCCGTTTGCGGCGGCGGATCGGTATCGAGCGTCGGGGGCGGACTGGCGGGTCCCAGCGTACGAGAGGTCTGAGCCGTCAAGGCGCCCAGCAGGCCCTTCAACCTGCCTTC